>JAYTOQ010000748.1:0-1951 GCA_043747665.1 Polyangiaceae bacterium
CGACGATGCGCCGGAGGAGTTCGACGTCGGCGGCGCCGAGAACGTCTTCTATAACCACGACACCGTCCGACTGGAGGGCGCACCATCGACCTCGACGCCGAGCGGAACCATCGTCGCGAACGCGCCGGGAAGCAGCGTGGTCACGCCGATCGCGGAGAACCTCAAGTTCACGGTGGGCTCCGGGTGCGCGCAGGTCCGCGGACGTTCGAGCAACGGGCTTCGCGAATGGGCAGCATCCTGGTCGTGGACGAAGCTGCCGAAGCCCCAGCTCGTTCTTCCGCCGTTCGGCGGCGGAGGCTGACGACGACGTGAGTGCGCCATCCGCGCCTCGGCTCACCGGAGGGTGCAAAGGTTCACTGCAGGAACACCTCGAGATCGAGGTAGCCGCCCGTGTCCTTGCACGCGCCGGCGGAGCCGGAGTGGTCGAGCACGCACTTGCACGTGTGCGTCGCCTTGCATTCGGTCGGCACCGGGTGGCATTCGTAGGTGACCGTGGCGGTCCCGCCGTCGAGCGGGTGAGCCCCGCCGCTGCCGTGCCAGCAGTACTCGATCGTCCCGTCACAGGTCTTCGAGCCGCATGCCAACGAGCAGAAGCCCGGCGGCGCGACGTCGACGCGCGAGTACACCGATGCGCCGTTGCAGCGGAGCTGCTTGTCGCAACCGCACTCCGTCTCGACGCAGGCGCTCGGGCTCTGCGGAAGATCGGTGCAGTGTGCCGGGCTCCCGCACGTCTTGCTGTCGTCGGACTTGCAATACTGCGTACCGACGCCCAGCTCGCCGTTGTTGCACGGGACGACTGCTTGGCCGTCGGTGCCGATCTGGCACGCTGCATTTTTGCCGAGCGAACCGCTCGACCGCGAGCCGTCGGGGAACGCCATCGTCTCGCTCGCGTTTGCGTCGGGCGTCGCTCCGGCCTCGGTCTGATCGGCGCCGTCGCTCGCGCTCCCGAGGCTCGTCGTCTTTGCGAAACACGCAGCCGCGCACAGCGAAAGCGCCGCGGCGAAACGAGCTTTGTAAGTCATGGCAGATGAGTGCGGGCTCTCGCCCAGCGCCATCACTCTTTCTTCATGACTCTTCTTCACTCGCCGATCGAGGCTTCGATTCCAGGGCGGAACGGGCTGTCCGGGTAGCGCGTGACGAAGGCCCGGGCCAGCGTCGAGGCGCGGGCGCGGTCTCCGTTGGCGATCGCGACGCGGACTTCGAGCGCGTCGCGCTCCTGCCCGAGCCGGGTGCGAGGGAACCTGGCGCGAGCCTCGTCGAGCCGGGCCGCCGCGGTTCCACCGTCTCCGGCCGCGAGCGCGCTGCGGACGTCGCCGAGCATGCCGGCTTCTTCGCGGAGCTCGCTGACGCTGACGTTCTTCGCGGCGTCTACGGTAGGCCGCGGCTTCGATTCGGCTCGAGCGTGCGCGGCCCTGGGTTGCGTGGGTTGCGTGGGTTGCGTGTCGGGCTGCGCTTCGGACTGCGTGTGAATGAAGGTCGTGGCCTCCGCGCTCGCGACCGGAAGCACGTCCGGGTTGACGGGCGCTGGCTCCGAAGGCCGCTCGAAAGGCGGCAGCGCGCTCGAAATACGTGCGGTCTGCACGGCAGGCGAAAGCGGAGACGTCAACACGCGATCAGCGTTGTCGCGGCCCGGCTCGTGCGCGACATACGCTGCACCACCGGCGGCCGTCGTCGCGATCAAGACGGCCGCGACGATCACCTTCACCTTGGTCAGCGCGACTGCGACACCAACGCTTTTTGCCGCGCCCGCGCCCGCACCCGCACCCGCGCCCGCACTCGCACCCGCGCTCGCGCTCGTCGCGGCCAGCGCAGCGCCCCCCGCGACGGCGACGCCGACGGCTCCCCAGACACGCTCCCGCGCTCCGACGCGCTCGCGGCGCGCGCGTCCTGCGGCCAGCAGCGACTGCGCGAGGGGCGACGTGTCCGTCTCCGAGAGCAACCGGCGAGGCTC
>JAYTOQ010000749.1:0-34187 GCA_043747665.1 Polyangiaceae bacterium
AGCTTCACCTTGCCGCGCGCGTTCACGAGCTTGAACGTATGGACGCCGAAGCCCTCCATCATGCGGTAGCTGCGCGGGATGCCGCGATCGGACATCGCCCACATCAGGTGGTGCATGGTCTCGGGCTGGAGCGAGACGAAGTCGTAGAACGAATCATTGGCAGAGCCGCCTTGCGGCATCTCGTGATCGGGCTCGGGCTTCACGGCATGCGCGAAGTCCGGGAACTTGATGCCGTCCTGGATGAAGAAGACGGGCATGTTGTTGCCGACGAGATCGAAGTTGCCCTCCTCGGTGTAGAACTTCACCGCGAAGCCGCGCACGTCGCGCACGGTGTCGGCCGAGCCGCGTGAGCCCTGCACGGTCGAGAAGCGAACGAAGACCGGCGTCCTCTTCGACGGGTCCTGGAGGAAGCCGGCCTTGGTGAGGTTCGCCTGCGCCTCATACACCTGGAAGAAGCCGTGCGCGCCCGACCCACGCGCGTGGACCACGCGCTCGGGGATGCGCTCGTGATCGAAGCGCGTGATCTTCTCGCGGAGGTGGAAGTCCTCGAGCAACGTCGGCCCGCGCACGCCGGCCTTCAGGGAGTTGTCGGTCTCGGGGATGCCGACGCCCTGATCGGTGGTCAATGTCTTGCCCGCGGGATCGGCGCGGAACACGTCGAGGGCGACGTCCTTCGCGGTTCGAGGACTCTTCTTCGACGGCTTTCCCCCGGGCTGTGTCTTCATTCAGTCATCGTTATCCGGCCAGAACCATGCGAACAATGAAGCAGGTTGTCACTGCGGCGACGCGCGTGGGTGCAGCGAGCGACCGTGTGGCGTAGGGTCGCGAGCATGCCGGGGACGCACGAAGCCCGAACGCAGGAAGCGAAGGTCGCGCAGGCCGCGGAGCACGCCGAGACCATCGCGGCGCTGCGCGCGCGCGCCGAGCATCAAATGTCGACGTCGCAGCGACTCGTCGAGGCGTTCACCGCCAACATCGGGCGGCCTTTGACCATCGCGCTGCTGCTCGGGCTCATCTTGGTATGGGTGGTGTGGAACTGGTACGAGAAGCAAACCGGCGGAGCGGTGATCGACCCGCCGCCGTTCTTCTGGCTTCAGGGCACCATCGCGCTCTACGCAGCCTTGATCAGCACGTTCGTCCTCGCGACTCAGAACCGCGAGAAGCGTCATGGTGAACGGCGCGCGTACCTCGAGCTGCAGATCAATCTGCTCGCAGAGCAGAAGACAGCGAAGGTCATCCAGCTGCTCGAGGAGCTCCGTCGTGATCTTCCGACCGTGCGCGATCGCGTCGATCACCAGGCGGAGGCGATGCAGATGCCCGTCGACACGGCTGCGGTCATGAACGTGCTCGAGGAGACGCTCGACAACCCGACGGAGGCCGAAATTCGCATCTCGAACGAGCCGCACGAGCCCGGCCGCTGAGCGTCAGCGTCCCTCGAGCGCCCTCACGTCCGTGACGTCGAGCTCGGGGCCGTTCTCCGCGCGCGCGTGGAACACGCCCGTCAGGAGGAAGAGGTGGCCGACATGACGAGGCTGCAGGCCGCCAGCGACCCCCACCGCGCGGAGCGGCGGGCTCTTCGGGCCGCCCGAGGCCGTCGGGAGCTCGTCACTGATGGTGGCCACGGGATCCGGGCACGGCAGGCAGCCCGTCGGGTTGATCGCGGTGGGCTTCGACGTCCGGCCCGGCAAGTCCTCACGCTTCGAGCGCGCGCCCACGTTGCACGCCGGGCACGGCGCCGCGATCGCCACGAGATACGCACGCACGCGGATCTGCGCGCCCTCCGCGCACTCGAGCGCCGACTTCACGCCCACCGCATCCGGCGGCGAGTGAGCGACGAGCTGCGGCCACTCGTCGTTCTGCGATGGCGGCGGCGAGGCCGCGACGCCGATCTGCATGTCCTGCCCACCGCAGCCCGAGATAGCGAGAGCCGGAGCGAGAGCCAGAGCCAAAGCCAGAACCAGAGCGCGAGGCAGCGCGCGCTCGGCCCGGTTCATTCCGGGACCTTGTTGCCCTTCGCGAGCTCGCTCTCGCGGTACTCGTCGAGGCCCTCGCAGAACGCGTGGGAGACCTCGGGATCGAACTGCGTCGTCGAGCAGCGCTCGATCTCGGTGACCGCGACCTCGTGCGGGAGCGAGCGGCGATACGCGCGATCGCTCGTCATCGCGTCGTAGGTGTCGGCGACGGCGATGATGCGCGCCATCAGCGGGACGTCCTGGCCCTTGAGACCGAGCGGATAGCCGCGGCCGTCCCAGCGCTCGTGATGGAGGTGCACGCCAGGGATGAGCGGATGCAGGAACTTGATGGGCTCGAGGATGTCGCGCCCGTACCCGGGGTGCTTCTTGAACTGCTCGTACTCGTCCTGCGTGAGCTTGCCTGGCTTGTTCAGGTTGAGCACGCAACCGAGCTTGCCGATGTCGTGCATGAGCGCGCTCTGACGCACGATCTCGATCTGCTCGATCGACAGCCCCAGCTTCGTCGCGAGGTACATCGCGTACGTGGCGACGCGGTCGGAGTGGCCCGCGGTGTAGCGGTCCATCTTGTCGATGGCCTTCGCGAGACCCTCGATGGTCTGCTGGAACGTCGCGCGGAGATCCTCGTAGAGCCGCGCGTTCTCGATGGCAGCCGCGGCGCGCGACGCGACGATGGAGAGCATCTTGCGCTGGCCCTCGTCGAAGCGCTTGCCCTTCGTGTAGCTGACGACGCCGATCCAGCCGAGCACGCGCTGCTTCATGCGCAGCGGGACGGCGATCAACGACTGCACGGGAACCTCGGGCTCCTCCTGGAAAAAGCGCGTGGCCTTGGGGCCCGTCTCGAGGAGCGTGCTGTCGGCCGCGAAGTGGTCGAGGAACGCGGTCGGCGAGAACGTCCCGAAGTTGGACGCCTCCTTCATGACGCCGGCGCGCAGGTGCTTCGGAGGAAGCAGGCGCTGGCGCTCGAAGTAGCCGCCCTCGCCGTCGTCGAGCCACGTCGACGCGAGGTCGGCATGAATCTCGTGGATGGCGGTGTCGCCCACGGTGGCGAGGACCTCCTCGAGCGAGAGGCTCGCGGCGATCGCCTCGCTCACCTTGTAGAGGGAGAGAGCCTCCTTGAGGCGGAGGTTCTCGGCGGCGAGGCGCTGCTTCTCGAGGCCGCGCTGGACGACGTGGATGACCTCTTCGACCTTGAAGGGCTTGAGGATGTAGTCGTAGGCGCCGCGCTTCATCGCGTCGATCGCGGTCTCGACGGTGCCGAAGCCCGTCATGATCACGGTGAGCGCATTGGGAGCGGCATGGCCGATCTGCTCGAGCAGCTCGATGCCGCCCATGCGCGGCATTTTGAGGTCGCTGATGACGAGGTCGTAGTGCGCGTTCGTCAGCTCGTTGAGCGCGGCCTGGCCGTCCTCGGCGGTGCGCACGACGTAACCCTCCATGCCCAGGAAGTCCGCGAGGATGTCTCGGATGAACTTCTCGTCATCGACGATGAGCACCCGCGGGCGTTCTTCGTTGGAGGTCGTCATGTCTGCGCTAAACCTGCGGAGTAACGGGGAGACTCTACCAGAGCGATACGAGTCGCCTGACGCATTTCGTCGTGGAGGGCCGGCGCGACCGGCGCGACCTCTGCCGCGTTGCGGCCGCCCACCGGGCGTGCAAGCTTCTTGGGTTCTCATGGCGCCGCCGTCGGCACGCACCCGCGAACTGCTGCGACCCGCGGCCCCGCTTCCGCGTGCGCTGGGCGCGTGGGCGGGACCGGTCTTCGTCTACGGCGCGCTCTCCACAGTCGCAGTCTGTGGCGCGCTCGCGCGCGGGCAGAGCCCGATCGCCGCCGAGGCATGGCTCCCGCTGGGTGGCGGCGCGCTCGGTCACGCCGTGAGCATCGCGGCCGGGATCGCGCTCGCGCTCGCGACCATCAAGGCGACGCGCCACTGTGTCCGTCGCTGGGGCTGGGCACGCGCGCTCCACGTCGATCTGCGCCCGGCCATCCGCCACGCGGGTGAAGGCACCATCCTCGTGCTCGGCATCGCGAGCGCCGCGTCGGAGGAGCTCTTCTTCCGCGGCCTGCTCGCGACCGCCATCGGGCTCATCGCGTCGTCGCTCGCGTTCGGGCTCCTGCACCAGATGCGCGGACGCGTCCGGTGGGTGTGGGCCGCCTGGGCGACGGTCATGGGCTTCCTCTTCGGCGCGCTCTTTCTCGCAACGGGCAGCCTGCTCGGTCCGCTGCTCGCGCACGCCATCATCAACGTCGCGAACCTGCGCTTCATCCGCGACACGGACGTTGAAGCGCCCAGGCCACGCCGCCTCGGTGGGCTGCTGGGCGACGCCTGAGCGGGATCACGCCACCGCGCGCTCCGCGTCACAGCTCGATGCGCCCTGCCGGCTCGTCGACGCTCGCGCTCCTCGCGGGTCCGCGTTCGGCGTCGTCCCCGTCCGACGCGCCGTCGGACCGCGACGCCACTTGATGATCGCCGGCGAGGTACGTGGCGCTTCCTCGTGCCTTGACGAACACGCCGATGGTCGCGACGGTCGTGCGCTTCCCCGTCACGTCGCCGCTCTGCGCGCTGCCGAAGCCAGCCGCCGAGCTCGCATGGAAGACGTCGTCTCCACCGTCGTTCGCGAAGACGGCGAGGCCGTTCGCCAGCCCTGCGCCGAGCGAGAGCCCGGCCGCTGCGAACCGATCGTCACCGTTTGCGTCGAGGAAGACCGCGACCGCAAGGTCGTTCGCGAGCCCGAGCGATCCGCCCTGGTTGGGAAACGCGACGTCGTAGCGGTCCGAGCCGTCGCGATCGGCGAAGAGCGCGATCCCCTGATGCACCGCCGCGCCTTGCGCGTAGTAGAGCCCGCCGTACGTGTCGTCGCCGCTGCCCTCGAGCAGCATGCCGAGCCCCTGGACGAAGCCCGTGCCCTGCGCGAAGACGCCAGCCACGTAGCGGTCGCGTCCGAGGGCGTCGCGGAGGATCCCGATGCCGCCGGGAAACGGATATCCGACGTCCGGCCAGTCGGGCCGGTGCCCCGCGCCACAGCCCTGCGCGAAGGAGTGGTTTGCGCTCAGCGCAGAGCTCGGCGGGCCCGGCAGCTGATCGCTCGGGTAGAGGAGGTCGCCGCCGAGCGTAGGCTCGCCCGGGTTCGCGAGATACGAGTCGTCGCCCGCCGAGTCGACGAGCGCGCCCACTCCCTGCGCGAATCCGTAGCCCTGGCCGGCCTGGTAAATCGTGAAGTGATCGTCGCCACTGGCGTCGAGGAGGAGACCGATGCCCCACGCAGCGGCGCCTTGCGAGAACCCCTCCGCCTCGTAGGTGTCGTTGCCGCCCGCATCGTAGAGCACGCCGACGCCGTGTGCGCCGGCTCCTTGCGAGGCGATGAGCGAGCGGTACTTGTCGGCGCTGCCACCGAGATCGAAGAGGATGCCAACGCCATCGACGCCGGAGCCCTGCCTGCCGTCGCGTGAGAGCGTGCGGCCGTCCGCGGCGCGTCCGCCGCCATCGCTGGGAAGCCGCGCGCCGGCGGCGTCGGCGCTGACGCGCGTCTCGCGATAGGCGTAGGTGTCCTGGCCGCCGAGGTCCACGGCGATCGCCACGCGGCGCGCGAGCGTGCCGGCGGCGATGGGCGCGAGGTACGTGTCGTCGCCGCCTGTGTCGAGGAGGAACAGCGGGGCTTCCGGGTCATCACCAGTCCACGTGTCGGCGCCCGGGCCGCGCAGGACGATCGGCCCGTACGGCGTGGTCAGGTCGAGGGCCGCCAGCGGCGCACCGGCGAACTGCGCGAGCTTCGCGCTCTCCACCACCAAGGCAACGCCGGCCGCGGCGCGCGTGATCCGGGTGACGTCGACCGACTCGAATGCGACGGGCACGCTCGCCGACCACGCGAAGTGCCGGACGCCGAGCAGCCACGAAGGAACCGTGGACACGGTATGCAGCAGCTCCGGCGCCACCGCCCGATGTGCAGCTTCGATCTCGCCGTTCGCGGCGACGAGCGCGCGCACGATCGGGACGAGCGCGCGCTGCAGCTCGAGCGGTACTCCATTGACCTCCGCGAGATCGACCTTCGCGCGCCGCGCTTCGGCGAGCGCCTCCGCGAGCGGCGCAGCGGCGCGTGCCACGCCGTACCACGAAGGGTCGGCGCACACCGTCAGCGGCGCATCACGCAGCGCGGAGGCCACGGTGATCGCGTGTGCGACCGGCGTGGTCGAGGCCATGGCGCTGTCGAGGGCCGACGCCGACGAGACGCCGTACCTCGCAAGCCCGAGCGGAGACTTCTGGGCCGCACGCGTCGCCGTGAGGATCCGGCGATCGGTCGCGTCGAGCTTGCTCAGCGCGAGCGCCTCGGGGCGCAAGGTCAGGGTGCAGCGATCGAGGCCCACGTGAGAGAGCGCGGCGTCGAGGGAGTCGTGGCTCGTGCAGCTCATCGGTGCGACCGCCATCGCCCCGCTGCCCACGCACGGCGGCACGGCGCCTACCGACGTGGTCGCCACCGACTCGGTCACGGCGGCGGTCGTGTCGACGCTGCCGCCGGCATCGGTGACGGCGGGCGAGACGCAAGCGGCGCACGCAAGAAGCGGGATGGCGAAGAGCGCGCGATGGCAATCCGAGGTCACCTCCGGACAACGGCGCTCCCCGCGAAGGATTAAGGGCGGCCGGGCTGAATGGTCTTTCAGCCCGTCTTCTGGAGGATCACGATTCCGTCGTCGATGGTCCTCACGATCTCGCTCGTGAGCCGTCGCAGCGCGGAAAGCCAGCCCTCGAGCTGACCGGTGGCCTGCACCAGCTCGCGCTCGAAGCCCTCGTTTCGCGCATCGAGCTGCTTCTGCAGCGCGTCGAGCTGGAACGCGAGGTCGTCGTCCACCTTCGAGGCGCGCATCTCCTCCGCGGCGATGGCCTCGACCTCCCACGCGCGCGGATCGTGGCTCTTCGCGTCGTACCCGATCGCGTCGTACCCGATCGGCGGCAGCGGCACGGTCGCCTTCTGCGAGCTAAGCGACTGCGAGCTGTCCGTGGGCGCTGGAGAGGCTCCCTCATCGATGGCGCGCTGCAGCGCCTGACGCCGCGCGCGCAGCGCATCGAGATGCGCGCGCTCGCGTGAGCGATCGTGCACGAGAACGTCGATGGCATGACCGAGGTTGGTGCGGAACTCCCGTCCCTGCGCCTCGAGGCGATCGACGCGCGCCTGAAGCTCACCCACGGTCTTTGCGGCACGCTCGACGCGCGGCACCATCTCGCCGGCGACGAGCGCGAGCTCCGCGGCGCGGGCAGCGGCGCGCCCATGCACGCCGCCGAGCTTCCGCGCCTTCGTGATGTGCGCCTCGAGATCGGCGAGCGCCGTGGACCAGCGCGAGCTCATCTCGTGCGTGACGTGGCGCCCGACGCTGCCGGTCTCGCGTCCGGCGGGCGCAGCCGACTTCTGATCGATGATGGTCTCGAGCGGATCCCGCGGCATCGGCGGAGGCGACGACGACGCGAGATGCGACGACGCGAGATGCGACGACGCGAGATGCGGCGGCGCGATGGAGGCCGAGCCGCTGTAGCGACGCACGATGTCTTGCAAGGCGTCGTGCATCGCGAACGCGTCGTGCGGTCGCTCGTCGGGATCGCGCGCGAGGCAGCGGAGCAACAGCGATTCGAAGTCCGGGGGCAACCCCGAGATCCGCTGGCTCGGCGGGATCGGCGCCGAGGTCAGTGGCTTGAGCAGGAGCTCCGACTGGCCCTTGGCGTCGAAGGGCAGCACACCGCACACCATCTCGTAGACGACGACCGCGAGCGAGTAGATGTCGGAGCGCCCGTCGATCCCGATTCCGCCCACGTACTCGGGCGCGATGTAGCCGGGGGTGCCAAAGAGCTGCTCATTCAAGGTGAGAGACGGCTCACCGGTCAGCTTGGCGATACCGAAGTCGGTCAGCTTCACGTGCTCCGACTCGGTGTCGGCTTCGTCCTTCTTCACGAGGAGGATGTTCTCGGGCTTGAGATCGCGGTGGATGATGCCCATCTGGTGCGCACGCGCCAGCGCGCTCGCCACTTGCATGCCGATGCGCGCGGCGCGTGGCCACGGGAGGCGGCCGCGCTGGACGTGGGCAAGCAGCGAGTCGCCCTCGATGAACTCCATCACGAGATACGCGATGCCGTCGGACTCGCCGACGTCGGTGATCTCCACGATATTCTCGTGGTTGATGCGATTGACGGCGCGCGCCTCGCGGAGGAAGCGCTCGCGGTGCTCGGCGACCAGCGAGAGCTCGGGACGGAGGATCTTGATGGCGCTGAGGCGCGCGATCAGCTCGTGGCGCGCGAGGTAGACGACGGACATGCCGCCGGAGCCGAGGCGCCGGATGAGGCGGTATCGCGCCGCGATGGTGCGGCCGAGGAAGCGGTCCTTGCTCTTCTCGAGGACCTCACCGTCGTGCGGACAGAAGGCCGCGTCGTCGCCGAACAGATCGGAGCAACGCGGGCAGATCTTCACGAGCGGAAGGCTATCAGGCTTTGCGACGCGACTTCATGCGCGACGGACGCGGGCCTCAGACGGGCACCGGTCCCCCGAGGAAGCCGCCGAAGCGTGCGATCCAGACGAGGACCTCGAGCGCGGCGATCACCATCACGCCGCGCGAGACGAGCAAGCCGAGCGCGCCGTCGCCCACGCGCCGGAACGTGCCCGTCGCGAGGACCGACGCGAACGCCTGACCCGCGAGCGCGACGACGAGCAACGTCATGAACGGCGCGAGCGGGTTGTAACGGACGAGCCCCGCGAAATCGCCGGACGCGAGCGCCAGCATCGCGCGCGTCGACCCGCATCCCGGACACGGCACGTGCACGAGCCTCGCGAAGCCGCACGGCACTTGCGCCAGGGTGAGAAGAGCCGTGACGGCCGCGAGACCGGCGGCGAAGATCGCGGCGCGACCGAGGCGCGCCGGCGCAGTCGCTGCGCTGCGTGCGCTGCCGGCGCTTTCGATGGGCGCGTTTGCGTTTGGCATCTCGGGGTCCTGGTGCGATTCTCTCGGGCCGAGCCTCCGAGGAGTCCGTCCCCATGATGTCACACGAGCCCGCGCAGACCATCACGACCCCGAACGGTATCCATGCAGCGGGCGGGTACGGCGGACCTCCTCCTGGCGGCGGCGGCTACGGTGGTCCTCCTCAAGGTGGCGGCTTCGGTCAGCCGCCGGGTGGCGGCGGCTTCGGCGGCGGGGCTCCGGGCTTTGGCCCGGCGGGCGGCTTTCCTCCTCCGGGCGGACCGATGATGCCAGGCGCGGGCGGCGACGTGAACACAATGCTCCCGCTCATCCTCAACATCGTGGGCGCGCTCTTCTGTGGAGGGACGTGCGTGGGCTTCATCCTCGCGATCGTCGGGATTGTCTTCGCCGTGCAGGCCGGCAACGCCAAGAACGCTGGTGATATCGCGACCGCGCAGAGCAAGGCGAAGACGTCGATGCTCATGTTCATCATCACGACGATCCTCGGCGTCCTCGGCGGCATCGGATACGCCATCGTGTCCGCCATCAGCCACTGACGCGTGCCTGGCACGCCCCTTGAATGAGCGGTCCGCCGATGAGCCTAGCCGCCCCAGCCCCCATCTCGTTCGAGCTCGAAGCGCTCTGAGGCAAGCGGATGGCGCCGGCGCCGACGCTGGGGTCGGTGCCCTGCGCGCTGAGGCGGCGGACATAGACGACGCCACGCCCGCCCGGAGCTCACGCCGAAGCAGAGCACGCACGCTGCTAACGCGCCAGGCCAGCTCTCGCGAGTCACGGCGCGACGTACGGGAGCGGGCGAGGCGCGTTCTTGAACGCGACGATCGCATCGTGCTCGAGCGACGTGCGCGAGAGCGCGCGGCGCGATGCGCGTGGTGCTCGAGCCGCTGTCGACCTGCACCGTCGCCGGCGGCGTCGTCAGGACGTGGTCGAACTTGCGTGGCAGCACCATGACATCGGCGCCATCACCGAGGATCGCGTCGTCTCCATTCTTCGACGCGGTGCCGTAGTGCGCTTCCGGACGTGCTCGACGCGCGCGTGGAACGAAGGCTGGAGCGCCGAGCAGCTGGGGCACGCGGCGGCGGACACTGCCTGATACGCGAACGCATCGGCCGCGGCATGCGCGCGCTGTACGGCGTTCGGACCTTCGCCGAAGCTGACGGTCCTGACCATCGCCGGCGTGGTCGCTCGGCAGTGCGCACACTCGAACGCGAAGTAGCGATCGAGTGGCCCGGTTCCCCCACTTCTGAGAATTCCGGCGGCCGAGCCAGAAGATGAACATCGCGGCGGTCTAGCGCGCGCCGGTAGCTCCAAGGTCGCTCGGGGGCCGGGCCGCGCTCGCCAGCGTGATCACATCGGCGTAGCGCTTCGCGACCGGCGCGAGGTCGATCCCTCCGAGGAACGAAGAGACCGCGAAATACGGGAGAAGCGTGCTCCATTCGCGGAGCCAGCGAGGACGGTACCTGGGTCGCGCGAGCAGACCCATGCCGCGGAGCTCCACGAGCGCGGCGATGTCCTCGAGCGCGAAGCGGCCACATACGATCATCTCGCACTCGTCGCGGAATCCCGCGCGCACGAAGGCAGCGAGGAAGGCGTGCACGTGCACGAGGCCTGCGAGGTAGCACGCGTCCTTCGTGAACGGCCCGCCGCCCGCGGGAGGTCCGCCACGGAAGATGCGCGCTGCGTCGAGGTAGGCGTCGCGCTTCTCGAGGCCCTCGTCGACCGTGAGCACGCGATACACGTCGAGGAAGCTCGCGCCGTCCTCCGCCATCGCCACCAGCTTCACGCGCAGCGCGAGGCGGCGCAGGCGCGGGACCGCGAGCGCTCGGTGATAGAGCTCGGCGAACACCGCGAGCCCCTCCTGCGTGAGCGTCGATCGCGGACCACCGGAGCGCAAGAGCGCCGCGTGCTCCTGCGCCGCGCCGTTCAATGCCGTGTACGCATGCGTCTCGACCTCGTGACGGTAGAGCCCCTCCGCCTCCCACGACGTGAACGTCGCGTCGGGACGGACGCGCACGCGCTTCATGCCGGCGATGGCCTTCGACGTGCACTTCGGATCGAGGACCACCTTCACCGGCACCTTGCGCCTCGCGATGCGCTCCTCGAGGAACGTCACCAGCGCCGGCGCATCGAGCTTGGGGTCGTCGGTGCCCGCCGTCTCGTCCCAGCCGTGCACGGCGAGGCGCTCGAGGAGATGCGTGGCGAGCCCCTCGTTGGTGAGGGGCAGCCCGAAGAACGCGGTGCGGGCGCCGCCGTACACATCGACGGAGATCTTCCCGAAGTCCTTCGTGCCGATGGCGAGCAGCAGGCGACACTTGTCGACGTTCGACTGCAGCGCGTTGCGCAAGAAGTCCGGGATGGCCCCCTCGCCGTCGATCGACGTTTGCGCCGCTGCGAGGGTGGCGATCTCGGCCTCGAGCGCGTGGCGTGGGACGTCGTAGGTGACCTTCGGCAGCCCGCTGGCGCCGCCGGCGAAGAACTGCTCCTCGACCTCGCGTGACCACGCGACCTCCTCGAGGAGGTTCGACTTGGTAGTCAGCGATCCGATCACTCCGGAGACGCGATCGAGGGCCTGACGAGCAGCAGGGGGGACCACGGCGTCATCTTCTCACGGCAGGAAGCTCACGGCATGCCGCTCAGGGCACGACGCTCGTCCGCGCTGGCGCGACCATCGTGCATTCGAGCGGCTGGCGCCATTCCACGCCGTCGGCGATGGCGACGCGCGCGAAGACGTTGCCGCGCGCGACGAGCCACGACGAGACCTTGACCGGCTCGGAGCCGTTCGCGCCCGGCGCGCGCACCGTCACGTCGGGGAGCTTCATCTCGAAGGCCTCGACGCACACGCGCTTCTCCGACCACTTCACGCGCGCGAGCATGGGGACGTCCTCGGTGCGAAGCTCCGGCGTCGTCACGCGGATCCAGGGGGCGATGAGCTGGAGCGTCGTGCGCCAGCCGGGATCCTTGCAGGATGCATCGTCTGCGAAGCGCATCGTCGACCACGGCGCGAGGGCTGCCGGAGGCATCGCCGACACGAGGAGCAGCGCAGGATCCTGCGCGGACGCCGGATCGCTCCCGCTCCCTGTGCGGATGACAGCGAGGTCGCCGCGCGGCCCGACCGCGAGCGCATCGGGATTCGCGGGATAAAACGACGCCTCGGTGGCGGTCGGGTTGATGTCGAAGAGATCGCTGATCCCGCCTGCGCCGAGCCTGAAGACGTGACCGACACCGGTGCCCTCGAGCTCGAGGAAGGCCGCCTCGTCGGACGGAAGCGCGACGCCCGAGATCACGGTGGAGTCGGCCTGCGTCGGACGCATCCCCAGCTTGGTGCGCTCGTTGGAGCGCACGCGAACGACGAGCCCGTGCTGGCTGTTGTGGAACGCGAGATCGCCCGGCGCGGCGGGATCGCTCGGGGTCATCACCACGACGGTGCCGGACTCGGTCATGTCGTCGGCGAGCATCTCCTCGTTGGTGAGCCCCGCGACACGCCCGGCAGCGATCACCTCGGACATGGCGATGACGGCTCTCTTCACGGGCGCCGCCGGCTCGAACGGCGGGACGAAGGAGAAGCCGCGACGAAGCGACGAAGCACTCTTGTTGGGACCCATCACCTGGATGGTCTCGCCGTCCTTCGTCGTGCTGAAGCCCGTGAGCATCGCCCGGAGCGCCGGCGTATCCGAGTCACCCGCTCCTGCCTCGTGGAGCGGATGCACGATCCCGCGCGGCACGGCGTTCCGGATGAAGCCGATCTCGGTGCGATCGCCCGCGACCTGGAGGCGGCTCATTCCGAGCCCGAGATCGTCGGGTGAGCTCGCGGTGCGGGGCAGCACCTTCACCGAGGCGGGGCCGAGCGCGCGACACGTCATCTCGACGGGACGCGTTCGCCGCACCTCCGGCGCGAGCTTGGCGGGCGTCTGCGGGGTCTCGGCGTGCGGCGGACGCGCGGTCCAGCCGATGCGATAAAAGCCGCCGACGTCACAGCCTGCGGTGGAGCACCCGCGAAGATCGCCGGCGGACGCGCCCGACGGCGGCGCCGCGACCTCGACCCAGGTACCGCCGTGATCGGTGGACTGGTAAAAGCGACCGTCCTTCGTGCGACCGAGCGCGTAGGGCCCCGCGGTCATGAGATCGAAGTTGTAAGGCGAGCGGGTGACCTTGCCGTCATCGGTAACCTCGACGCCGCCGCCGTGCCTCTGCCAGCCGCGCAACGAGCCGCTCGGCGAGAACGACCAGCTCCAGTCGACGAGCTTCGCGCCCGCCATGCCGGCGACGAAACCGCCGCCGAAATGCTTCTTGTAGCGCGCGTAGCCTTGGTTCACGCCCTCGCCGAGCGCGGCGCGCTCGCTCTGCTCGACGACCTCGAGCTGACCGGTGCGCGGGTCGTAGATGCCCGGCGTGGGATCGAGCAGCACCGCGACGGCGCGCCCGTCGGCCCTCGGGATCCAGCGCGCGACGTTGACGTCGGGCGATCCGTTGCCGATGCCGCCGTCACCACCGGTGAGAGCCGAGAGATCGTAGTCCTGCCACGTGCCGCCCGGCTGACGCACGCACACCGAATGATCCTGCGGGCTGGTCGGGGTCCCCGTGCACGGCAGCGCGATGGCGAGGCCGCCGTCGTCGGAGCCGAAGAACTGCCCCGTCGACTGGAAGGTCTGCTCCACGGTCGGCGCATCGCCCGAGAGCGTATGCGACACGACGAACGCAGTCGGGTCCGCGCCCTGCCGCGAGCCGCGCGTGACGCACGCGAACAGCACGTCGTTCGCGGTGGGCACGGCCTCGCAGCGCGCGTCGGGAGGCAGCTTGCCGGACGCGATGCTGACGATCTCGCCGGTGCGCACGTCGACGCGGACGATGTCGCCCTGCTCGACGACGATGGCGGTGCTCTCGTCGATCGATGCCCCCACATGGAATGCGGTGCGCAGCGGGGCCTCGGCGCCGCGCCAGCGCGGATCACGCGGACGCATGTCGAGCGGCGTCTCGGGCGGCTGCTTGTCGAATACCGAGAGCTGGCCGTCGGGCTCGAGGCGAAGGCCGCCGCCGCTCGATTCGTAGAGCCAGAGCTCGTCGTCGATGACGGCGACCCGCGTGGGAGAGCTCTTGATCTGCGAGGTCACGTCGTTCCAGTGCGCGCCGCTGTCCATGCTGGAGAACGCCGCGCCGGAGTCGTTGAAGGCGAGCGCGCGGCCATCGTCGAGGCCCTCGACGTCGCTGGCGCCGAGGGGCTCGATGAGCATGCGTTCGCCGTTCGGAATCCCGAGCGCCCAGCGCTCGCCGTTGCGCGTCCGCACCAGCACGAACTTCGGTCCGAACGACATGTTCTGGATCGGGTCGGTGACGCGGGCGACGGGACGGAGGATCCCGTCGAAGGCGTCGGCGCGATAGACGTTATTCTCGGTCCAGAAGAGATATCCGCCACCGAGCCGCGACGGGATGGGGCGCACGCCTGCGATGGCCTGCTCGGGGAGATCCGCTCCGACGTGCGGCTCACCGCGGCCGACGACGATGCGCGTCTTGTCGACGACGAGACCGAGCGCGCCGCTGCTGCCGAGCGCGATGGCGACGACGCTGCTGCGCGGGCTGGGGTCGGCCACGATGTACTGAGGAGGACCGCTCGGCACGCCGTTCGTCGCGACGCGCGGATCGGGGACGCCGCGGTTGGCGCCGATGCCGCCGGGTCCTGCATGGCCGCACGCGCCCAACCCGAGCGCCGCGACGGCCGCGAGCCAGGAGACGCCGGCGCCTACAGCGAAGGGAGGGTTCGCGCGCATCGGAGCTCGACAGTTGTCATAGCGGATCCTTGGGCGCGCCGATGCCCAGGACCGAGAGGTAGGCGGCCCTTACGTCCCGCGTCACGGCCCTGTAACGCTCGAACAGGCTGTCCGATGCCGTGACCGGACCGTCCCGGAAGCCCATCCGCCGCGCCAAGGCCGCGACACCCGGTGCGCCCTCCTCGATCAGGCTCGCGCTCGTACCGTGGACCACCCGCAGCGCCTGCTCGAGGCGGCGCAACATGGTGTAACCCTCGCGGAGCACGGCCGCGGTGCTGGTCTCGAGGTAGCCGCACGCTTCGAGGGCGGAGAGCGCGGTCTCCGTGTCGGTGGTGCGGACGCGGGGATCGACGCCGTGCTTCATCTGCAGCCACTGCGCTGCGAACTCGACGTCGACGATGCCGCCCTTGCCGAGCTTGACGTCGAAGCGATGCGCAGCCTCCCTCGCGAGCTCCTTCTCCATGCGCATGCGGAGGTGGTGTACGCGCTCGGGGTCCGGCGCGCCGCGCTCGTAGGCGACACGCGTCGCGAGCGCGGCGAACGGCGGACCCAGCGTCGCGTCGCCGGCACAGAGCCGTGCCTTCACGAGCGCCTGGCGCTCCCAGTCGTGACCTTCGATGGCGTTGCCGTGCGGCGTGCCGTCGGGCTTGAGCCCGTGGTAGCGCGCGAACGCCTCGAGGCTGACCACGAGGAGCCCGTGGCTGCCCGAAGGGCGGAGGCGCGTGTCGAGCTCGTAGCCGGGACCGTCGCCGTGTGGCGCGCTCACGAGACGAAGCACGCGCTGCGCGGCGCGCACGTAGCGCTCCGAGCGAGAGCCGTCGTCGTCCTCGCCGGGCTCGTAGAGAAAGAAGATGTCGAGGTCGGAGCCGTAGCCGATCTCGCGGCCACCGAGCTTGCCCATCGCGACCACCGCGAGGCCGCCGTCGAGGCCCTTCTCGGCGAGCGCGTAGCGCGTGGCGTGCTCGAGCGTGGCGTCGGCGACCGCGGAGAGGACCGTGGTGGCCTCGCGCGTGAGCAGCTCGCCGGAGAGCTCCGCGAGCCCGACCTCCATCATGATGCGCGACTTGGCGTGACGGAGCGCGCCGACGAACACGTCCTCGGGATCGCGATCGTCGTGCTCGCTCGCGCGCTGCTCAGCCTCGGCGATCTCCTCCTCGACGTGGCGGCGGGCGCGTTCGGGCGTGGGCGGGCCCTTCGCGAAGAGGACGCTCTCCACGAGCTCGGGGTGGAACACCAGCGCCTCGCCGAGGAACGCGCTCGCGCCGAAGAGACCGACGAGCTTCCGCACCACCTGGCGATCGTCGGCCATGGCTCGCGCGTAGACGCCCGGTGTCTGCAGCCGGGTGAAGAACGAGGCGAGGAGGCGCGTCGCCTGCTCGGGGTCGGCAGCATCGGCGAGCGCCTCCAGCAGGTGCGACGCAAGCTCGGGATGCCGATCGCGCGCCGTCGCACCCAGCGGAAAGTCGGGGCGGCGCGCCAGCGCGAGCAGGTGCCGCGCGAGGTCGGCCGAGGCGCTCATCGAGAAGTCGACGCCGGAGATGGTTCCCGCGGGAGCCAGTAGCGCCGCGAGCACGAGCGCCTCGTCGCCGGAGTCGATCGCCGCGAACAGCGGCGCGAGATGCGGATCGGCGCCAGGGCTATTTTCCAGCTTCCGCGTGAGTGATCCGAAGCGGGTCGAGACGCGGCGCCTGGTCTTGTCGAGGTCCTTCTCGAGATCCTTGCCAGTCGCGAACCCCACCGTCTTGGCGATGATCTCGAGGAGCTCTCCGCGCGGCAGGATGTGCGTCTGCAGACCAGTTGCAAACTGCACGCGATGCTCGAGCCGACGCAGGGTGAGGTACGCGGCCTCGAGCTCGCGGCTCTCGCGATCGGTGACGAGACCGCGCCCGCGCAAGCGGCGCAGCGAGTCGAGCGTGTTGGAGAGACGCAACGACGGCTCCCGTCCGCCCCAGATGAGCTGCAGCGACTGCACGAAGAATTCCACCTCGCGGATGCCGCCCGGCCCCAGCTTGAGATCGCGCTCCGGCTCGCTCGACAGCTCCACGCGACCGCGCACCACCAGCTCGGTCATCTCGCGCGCGATGCGCGGGTCGACCACCTTGCGCCAGACGAAGGGCGCCAGGGCGTCGAGCACGGACTGACCGAACGCGAGATCGCCGGCGACCGCGCGTGCGCGGAGGAGCGCGGCGCGCTCCCAGGTGCGGCCCCACGTCTCGTAGTAGCGCTCGGCAGCATGAAGCGAGTTCACGAGCGGGCCTCGCGCCCCCTCCGGGCGTAGCCGGAGATCGACGCGCCAGCACATGCCCTCGTCGGTCGCGTCCTCGAGCGTCGCGGTGAGCCGCTGCGTGACGCGCGCGAAGTGCTCGTGCAGCGTCTGGTCGGTGATCTCGCCCGTCGCTCCGCCCTTCCGGACCTCGCCGTCGTCGGTGTCGTAGAACGGGAGCAGGTCGACGTCACTGCCGCAGTTCAGCTCGCGGCCTCCGAGCTTGCCCATGCCGAGCACCGTGAATGCGCAGCGCTCGCCGTCCTTGGTGACGGGGGTGCCAAAGCGCGCCTCCGCCCAGCGCAGCGCCTCGTCGGTCGCGAGCTCGATGCAGACCTGCGCGAGATCCGACAGCTCGCGCGCCGTGGTGTCGAGGTCGCCGCCGTCGCCGCCTTCGGTCGCGAGCAGCTCGCGCGCCGCCACGCGGAGACGTTCGCGCTGCGCGAACAGCCGGAGGCCGCGACGAACCGCCTCCGGGTCGTCGAGGTTGCCGACGAACGAGAGGCCGAGCCTGCGGAGAGACCGCAAATCACGGGCGATCCGCATCTTTCCATGCGCGATGGCGACCACGTCCTCGGGACGCGCGAGCATCTGCTGTCGGAGTGCGGGATAGGCGGCGGAGAGCAGCGCCGCGAGGCTCGCGGCCTCGGTGTCGCTCGGCACACCACGCTCGCGCGCGGCCTCGGAGTAAGCCACCGCGAGCGGGCCTGCGAGGTCGCCGGCGAGCGCATGAAGGAGGCGCTTCACGGGTGAAGGCAAGACGAGTGGAGAATGTCGTCGCCAAGCCCGCGCGCGTCAACCCTAGCGACGCGCCGGCGCGGCTTCCGTTCCTTCGGGGCGCACGCGGAGCTGGTTGTCGACCGAGGCGACGCCCGGGCAGCGCATGGCGATCCGCGCGGCCTGGCTGCGTTCCTCGGGAGTCGTGATGTTGCCGCGAAGGGTCGCGACCCCGTGGTCGACGCGGACGTCGATGTCGCTCGCGTGGCGCGTGATTTCAGCGTCCTCGAGGAGCGCGAGCTGGATCTTGAAGGTCGCCTCGGCATCGATCGCCGACTCCTCGGTTGCGACCGCGTTCAAGACGCCCACCGCATCGATCACCGCGGGCAGGTTGCGCGCGGCCGCCAGCACGACGCGACGGTCCGAAGAGCTGCACCTCCTGTTCCACCACACCTCAGCCGGAGACGGTCACGGCTCGTTGGAGGGCGACGAAGGCAGCACCGGCACGACGGCGTCCTCGAGCAGGTCGCCGGTATCGGCGTCGACGATGAAGCGGAAGTCCGAGCCTTCTCGCCGCACGTCGATGGCGTACGCGAGCGTGTAGCTCACGTAGGCGTCACGCGGGCCCGGCGAGACGTGGATGGTCAGACGCACGGCCCGCACGTCCGCATCCTCGACGCGTCCAAGCGAGAGGCGCCGCAGCTCGCGCACGCGCGCGTTCGGTCGCCGAGGATCGTCGAACACGACGAACATCTCGCGGCCCAGCACGTAGCGCATGAGCCGCTTGTCGTCGGGACCGAGCAGCGCATGCGTGTCGAGAACGAGCCGCGGATTCACGTGCGAGAAATTCACGAAGTACCGGACCGCCCCGTCGTCTCCCAGATAGACGGCGAGGTTGATGGTCGACGCCACCGCCTCGAAGCCCTCATAGCCGCGCATCGGCATGTGCCCGCCGAACACCGCGACCCACGCCCCGTAGACGGGCGTCTTCGCCGGCGCCGCCGTCACGTCGAGCGTCGCCACGTCGGCAGGCGCGAGCCCGAGAAATTCCGCGTTCTTGATCACGAACGCCATCGCGCTCCGGATCGCCCGCTCCGCATCCGCATTCGCGTCCGCATTCGCATCCGCGGGCGCGTCCGCGCCTGCCCCCGCATCCGCATCCGCGCTCGCGTCCCCTTCCCGCTTCGCCCGCCGCACGACGCCGCGTATCGCGTCGACATCGTCGGGCGCGCCGCCACCCCCGAGAGTGATCGACCATTCCGCGCCATTTCGCGCCTTGAACCGCTGCACGAGCGCGACGCGCTCCGCCATCGGAAGCGCGCGAATGAACTGGACGTGCGCGCCGCGGCCTCCGGCGGGACCGCCGAGCGTCACGCGCGGTCCCTCCGTCACTGCCGGCGTCGCCGACCCTCGGCACCCGATCGCTGCGGCGGCCAGCGCGGCCAGCGCGACCAGCGCCGACGACCTCCTCAGATGCTGGGGCCCCAAAGCCTGAACATCATGAGCACGGTCCAGTTGAAGAGCACATGCGAGAAGATCCCGGGCAGCAGGCGCTCGAACCTCCGCGCCATGAACCCCCACACGAGCCCTGCACCGAGCGCCGCCGCGAGCAAGATCGGGTTCAGCCCCGCCACGGGATCGCGGAGCGCCCACAGCGTGGGCACGTGCGCGAGCGCGTAGAGGACCGCGGCCCATACCCAGGCGCGCTGCGAGCCGACGCGCTCCTCGAGCAACGACGTGACGAGCCCACGCCACACCAGCTCCTCGGCGACGGCCATCACGATGATGGCGACGACGACGAACCCCACGTTCTTGCGCAGCGTGGTGGGGTCACCGAGCTGCAGATAGAGGCGCGCCAGCCAGCTCTCACGATCGGAGCCGACCGGCGCAACCAGCCTCATGAAGCCCCAGGCGCTGCCGAAGAGAACGGCCGTGCCCGCGAAGCCGCGCGTGAAGTCACCGGAGCGGACGTTGAGCCATCCCGCTCCGCTGCCGCCCGCCGCGTCGAAGGTGCTCCGTCGATAGAGGTCGCCGTGGGACTGCGCGCGCAGCGCGCCGATGATGGCGATGATGACGGTGGGCAGCCCGATCCAGAGCAAGAAGCTCGGCTGGCCGGCCCGCGCGACCTGGAACGCGAAGTGCGCGCCGGTCCCGATCGCGACGACGATGGCTACGAGATAAGCGACATTTCGCACCGCGTGAGCTTTCTAACATCGGCCCGCGCGCGCCGCGACATCTTCCTCGGCGCTCTCAGAATGGGGGGGCAGCATCGACCACGGGCGTCGCCGTGGGATCCGTGCGCCGCGTGAGGCGCTCGATGATCCGGCTACGGAGCCCCGCCAGCCGATCGCGATGGAGCCAGCCCAGCATCCCGAAGAGGAAGAGCCACCCCAGCTGGAGCCCGGTCACCAGGTTCTGTGTAATGTACACGATACGCATCGCGAAGGGCCGCTCCCGGGTCACGAGCTGACGGCTCGACTGCACGTAGCGCTCCGAGGTCGGCATCGACAGCGAGACCGGCGTGATGCCCGCCTTCGTGTCGAGCGATCCGTCGGCCGCGACCGCGGCGTGTGTGATCTCGGGCGTGGGCAGCGACGGGTGATCGGCGAGCATCTCGTGCTGAGGCTCGTAGTTGGTGGCGTCGGTGAGCGCCCACTTGCCGCCGAAGAGCGCGGCGACGATGAGCCCGCCCGAGGCCACGAGCAGCTTGGTCCCGCGGATGAAGCGCGACGCCAGGAAGATGGCGCCCATCACGAAGAGCCCGCTGCTCGCAAACACGAAGCCCTCGCGCGACACCAACCACAGGCCGGCGGTGACGAGGGCGCCGAGAGCGCGCGTCTTCCGCGTGCGGAAGCCGAAGCAGGCGACACCGATGCCCAGGGCGAGGGCGAGCAAGTCACCGCGCGAGAAGGCCCAACGCGCGCGGTCGCCGCCTAGCACCGCCAAGGGGTACACGTTCTCGGGGAGACCGACGGTGACCTCCATGCTGCTCGTGGCGATGGGGTAGCTGCTGCCCGGGACCTTCACGGCGCCGCCGAGCGACCACAGGCGAACGTCGGCGAGCGACTGCACGCGCAGCGTGTGCGACCCCGGACGTATCGGCACGAGCACCTCGGAGGCGCCGACCTCCGTATGGAGGATGCGCTGCGCGGTGCCGTCGGTCGACAGGTACATCGCCTTCCCGGCCGGCGCGACCATGAGGTGCTCGAGGCCGTTGTTGTCGAACACGATCGACTCGTCGCTGATCATCTCGCCGGTCCCGGTGATGGCGACGAAGCGGCGATTGGTACGAGCGACGGCGGCGAGCACGTCACCGCGCACCAGCGATTTCGCGTCGACCTCGATCTGCTGGTTGCGCTGCACGAGGTACACGCGCGAGCCCGGCATGGTGGGCGGGATCGGCGATTGCGTGGGCTCGACGAGCTTGCCCTCGCCGGCCACCGCCACGCGATGCTCGGGATCGGCCTCGATCATCCACCACTCGTAGGCGGAGCGCTCGTCGTTCTTGAAGGTGAGCGCAGGTCCGACGGCGGGCGTGGGCGGCAGCGACCCGGAGATGGTGATCTCCGCCTCCTTGCCGGTGGTGGGCAGCGTGAGCTCCTTACCCTCGACGGCCCATTCCTTGGAGCCCTGCACGTCCTGCACCTTCTCGCCGAACGCGAGCGGCAGCTTGATCGTGCCAAGGTCGCTGGTGTGCGACGCGACCAGCCGATAGACGAAGCTGGTCTCGGTGCCGAATCGCACGGAGCGCGAGAGACGGAACACCGGAGGGAGCCGCGGCTTGGATGACTGCAGGGCGTCCTCGGCCATCGGATCGAAGTGGATGACGGTCGAGGACAGCCCGCTGAGCTTCTCGCCCTCGACCAGCCGACCCTTGGTAAGCGGCGCATCGAGCGCCAGCAGCGGGCCGATGATGCTGATCATCTGATCGCTGCCGAGCGTCATGCGGCCGCGAAGCGTGAAGCTCGTCGCGTGCGTGAGCAGGTAGTAGCGGTCGTTGTCGAAGGTGACGGTCGGGCGGCCGCCGTCCATCGACAGATCATCGAGGCGGAGCTGCGAAGGCGGGCCGAACAGCGGGATCTTCTGGTCCTCGATGGACCGCACCGTGCCCTTCAGCTCGAACGTCATCGGGCCGTTCACCGCGCCCCGAATGGTGAGGTGCGAGAGCTGCCAGCAGTCCTCGGTGCAGGGCGGCGGGGGCTCCTTCGCGCTGGCGTTCGCGGCGTCCTCGTAGGGCCCGGCTTGGGCGACCGCCGGCGTCAGGATCGAGAGGGCGGCGGCGGAGGCGAATAGCGCGGCGGCAAACGCACGCCGATGAGGCTTGGAAAACATGCGGTAGCCGATCGACCGCGGCGATTCGCGAATGTTCCGCGGCCCGGCGTTCGCCGCGTGTTTTCCGGTCAGGCGCTCGGCGTGGCGCCCGTGGCGCTGCGATCGACAGCGAGGCGGCGGAGGAAGGCCTCGGTGAACACGAACGTCCGCTCGAAGGCCGCCGCATCGAGGTTGTCGGCGGTGTCGGTCGGCAGGTGGTAGTGACGCGGCGCGCCGAGCGTGGGATCGATGCAGGTGATCCCCATCGACTCGAAGCCGAGCACCAAGAACGGCCACGCATCGGTGGCGCCCGACGGGATCTCGTACGGAGTCACGGGCGCGACCTCGGGGTGCTCTGCGCACACGAACGCCGCGAGCGCGACGAGGCGCGGCGGCAGCGGCGCGGCGATGAGCTCGCCCTCTTGCAGGAGCCGCGGCTCGCCGTTCGAGAACGTGTCGAGCGCGAGCACCGTGGTATTGGAGGGCGACCATCGACCGGACGCGACGTAGTCGCGCGCGAGGTTCGATGCGCCGCCCGCGCCGGCCTCCTCGCAGCCCGTGATCACGGTGACGAGCTCGATGTCGGCCGGGAGCGACGGCACGATACGGCGCGCGAGCTCCAGCGTCGCGACGCAACCGGAGAGGTTGTCGTTCGCCGCCGGCACCACCTCGTTGCGCATCACGACGTCGAGGTTGAGCACGAACGCCGCGAGGGCCGGCAGCACGAGGAGCCACATGACCGCGAGCCAGATCGGGCTCGGCGGCAACCAGCGCAGGCCGAGCTCGATCGCCGCCAGCGGCACGAGCGAGAACGTCGCGAGCGCGAGGCCCTTCCGGAACATGCGCGCGATGGGATTGGTCGCCTCCTTCGCCGCCATGCGCACGATCGACGGCGTGAAGAGCACGCCCGTGTACGCCGCGTCCGCGTGCGCGAGCGTCACGATGCGATGGCGCATGACCCCGCGCGCCGGGAACGTCACGACCGCGTTCTGCGAGCGCACCGAGGGGAGCAGGCGGCGAAGCAGCGGACGCTTCCGCATCGACTCCGACGCGTAGGAGAGCGCGACGACGAGATGCATGACCGCAGCGACGGCCGGCGCCCAGGTTGCGATCACCAGCGCAGCGACCGCGAGACCGAAGTGCAGCGCGAGGCTCTGGTAGATGCTGCGGCCCCAGCGGAAGGCGTGCCACTCCGTGGTACCGCCGAGGCTCTCGAGCTCAGCGGCGCAGCTCTCCTGGAGACCGCGCTCGCCGGCGGTGCCGGTGAGGCGATGGGGGAAGCTCTCGAGCAAGGCGCGCGTCCGCTCCACGAGGTGGTCGCCGAGCGCGATCCGCTCACGGCGCGTGGTGACGAGGCTGGCGTCGTTCGGCGCCGTCGCATCGTGAGAGACCTTCGTGACGCGACGCGAGTCGACCTGTCCTTGGGGATGCACGCGGCGACCTTACGCGCCGCGTCGATGGTGGACCACTCGGGTTCTGCGGCGCGATTTCGAGCGCGTTTCACTGGTCGAATGCCACTTCTCCGAGCGCGCACCTCGGGTTCGGCCTCTCGTGCGCGTTCGTGCTTTCGCTCGACCGCCGAAGTGTCATGAATCGACCATGCTCTTCTCACGTGCAGACGGAACCATCGCCCGCGACGTCCCTGCCTACCGCCGCATCATGCCGTTCATCATGCGCGGCAAGAACGAGTCGATCGCGTACTTCGAGCAGGAGATCGACGTCGAGCGCGCCCAGGCGTTCATCGAGACGTGGAACGCGCGCTCGCCGCAAAAGATCAGCTTCTTCCACCTCTACACGTGGGCTGCCGTGCAGACCATGGCGGCCCGGCCGCGCTTGAACCGCTTCATCGCCGGCTCGCGCGTCTACGATCGCAAGGGCATCTGGGTGAGCTACTCGGCGAAGAAGAAGATGGATGACGACTCGCCGGTGGTCGTGCGCAAGTGCCGGATCGAGCCGGGGCTCCCCTTCTCCGAGCTCGTCGAGCAGCTCCGCTCGGACGTTGACGAGGGTCGCTCCGCGAAGCGCAGCCACGTGGACAAGGAGCTGTCGCTGGTGCTGATGCTCCCGGCTTTCCTCCTGCGGATGCTCATCGTCCTCCAGATGTGGCTCGACAACTGGAACCTCCTCCCGCACGCGCTCATCGAGAGTGATCCGCTCTACGCGTCGCTGTTCATCGCCAACCTGGGCAGCCTGAAGATGGATGCGCTGAACCACCACCTCTACGAGTACGGCAACATTCCGATCTTCGCGTGCGTCGGCCGGCGCCGTCGCGCGGTGATCGCGAACGACAAGGGCGAGCTGTCGACGCCGCTCGTGTGCACCGTGAAGTACTCGTACGACGAGCGCGTCGAGGACGGCCTCTACTGCGCCGCTGCCCTCGACCACCTGCGGCGCCTCCTCGAGGATCCGATCGCGGCCGGCCTCGCGCTCCCACTCGAGGCCGAGGCCGAGGCCGAGGCCGACGTCGCTGGTCGCACGCCGAAGCCGCTACGCGAGCGCAGCGCGCCCGAGACGCAGCTCTCGAACTAGTCACCACACGGAGCGCAGAATGAGCTGACCGAAGAGCAGCGACGGCCTGGACGGCGCGTCGATCTTGGCCGGCCCGTGCAATATACACCGCGAGAAGCGAGAGGAAGGAGAGGCACGTACGCGCCATCGGTGGCGCGGGACCGGCCAGGATTGACCGCGCGCTCGTGCATCGCAACGCAATGGGCTCGACCGGCGCCTCGGAGTTCGCGTTTGACGCGAGGCCTCGCGCAGGTTATGCCACCTACCGCGAGTCCAGGTTGGGTGCCCCCGTACGCTTGTAAGGAGCGCGCGGGCTGTGGGCGGCCACGCGGCACCAGGAATTCGCGGGGAATCACCACCAAAGGGTGCGCTTCGCGAAAGCGACCGCCGGCCTCTCTCGAGGAGGCGCAGCAGCAAGCGAAACCGAGCACCTCGAGACAGGCAACGATCAAATGACGTTCACCGAAGCCGCAGCCGAAGTGCTGCGCATGGCAGGCAAGCCGCTCCACTACAAGGAGATCACCGAGCTCGCCATCGAGAAGAATCTTCTCTCCCACGTCGGCAAGAGCCCCGAGGTCACCATGGGTGCCCGGCTCGCCGCGCTGCTGAAGAAAGAAGACAAGACCAACCCGATCGTCCGCGTGAAGCCGGGCGTGTTCGCCCTCGCCGAGTGGGCGAGCAAGGGCAAGAAGAAGCGCAGCGCGGCCGGCGATGCCGAAGGCGCGAACGACGCGGACGAGGCGGACCAGAACGGCGAAGGCACCGACGTCAACGCGCTCGAAGTCGAAGCGCAGACGCGCGCGGAGGCCGCGGGACGTGACCGCGACGACGACGACGAGCCGCTCATCGTCTCCGGAGAGGACGCGCTTCGCGCCGATCTCGCCGCGAGCGGAGCGGAGCTCTTCGACGACGAGGACGACGACGATCAGCCGATCCTCTCCGGCCCCTCCAGCACCAACGACGTCGCACGCGGCGGCGCGGGCGGCGGCGGAGCGGGCGCCGCTGGCGCGGCTGGAGCAGCGGGTGGAGCAGCGGGCGATCTCGGCCCTGACGGCGGACGTCGCCGTCGCCGGCGCCGTCGCCGTCGTGGCGGCCGCGAGGGTGGTCCCGAGGAGACGCGCACGGCAGCGCCCCGCGAAGGCGGCGCTCTGCGTGAGGGCGCATCGCGCGAAGGCGGCTCTCGCGAAGGCTCCCGTGAAGGCGGCTCCCGCGAAGGCTCGCGTGAGGGCAGCTCGCGCGAACCGCACATCATCCAGCCGAACGCGATCGTCTCGGTCGACAGCGATTCGTCGATCGACACGTCCCGTGATCCGCTCGCTCCCGCGCCCCGTCCGATGGTGCGCGATCGCCATCAGATCATGGCCGGCGGCGCGCCCACCGGCATCGACATCCCGCCCGGTGAAGCCGAAGACCTCAGCGGTCGCGAGCTCGCCGACGCCACCGTCATGATCCTGAGCGGCTTCGACCGCACGCAGGGTCCCGTCCAGACGCGCTCCGTCGTCGACGCGCTGCTCCGTCGCGGCCGGCTCGGCGCCGATTCGCGCGACACCGTGCTCGCCTCCGCGCAGCTCACTGCCGCGCTCCGCGCCGACAACATGCGCCGTCTCGTCGCCGGACAGCGACCGCGCTTCCGCTTCGCGCTCAGCAACCAGGGTTCGCGCATCGCGCTCACCGACTGGTCGCTCAGCTCGGATCTCGTCCGCCTCGAGCTCGACGCCATCGCGGCCATCGAGCGTTATCGCGAGGCCGGACGCCGCGCGATGCTCCGCAAGATCCAGGAGCTTCCGGGTCACGCGCTCATCGAGCTCGTGCTGCTCGGCCTCGAGCGCGTGGGCATGACCAGCATCCGCACCGTCCGTCGGGCGGGCGCTCCCGGAGGCGAAGCTCACTTCGCTGCCGTGCACCGCACCGGCACCGACGAGATCCGCACCGCCGTCGTCGTCCGCAAGGACGGCCGCGAGATCGGCCGCGAGCGCGTCAGCGATCTGCGCGGCGCGCTCCATCACTACGGACCGGCCTCTGGGGGCTGGCTCATCACGACCGGTCAGGTCCTCAGCGGCGCGCGCGAAGAGTCCGGCGCACCCGCCGCGCCCATCGCGCTCTTCGACGGCATCGCCGTCTGCAAACTGCTCGAGGACAATGACGTCGGTGTGATCCGCACGCAGATGACGACGTCGATTCCCGACCTCGAGCTGTTCGATACCCTTCGAGGGTAGCCTCACCCCGGCCCCTCTCCCGAAGCGGGAGAGGGGTGTAGACGAGAGAAAGAGCAGAGAGATGAAGATGGGGTTCTTCGTTGGCTTTGCGGCGCTGCTCGCAGGAAGCGGTGCGTCCGTCGTTCGGGCGGAGGACGCGGCGGGGCTGGCTGCGGTGCCGCTCGTCGTTTCGGTGACGCCGGGGACCGGCGGGGGGCCGTGGAGGCTACGCGTCGAGAACACCGGGGATGTTCCGGTGCGCATCGCCGCGGATCCGCGGCTGCTCGTTCTCGACGTGACACCGCCCGCGGGCTTCGTCGATCCCACCGTCAAGGCGAAGCGCACGGCGAAGGTCCAGGAGCCGCAGCCGGTGCGCTGCGTGCTTCCCGAGGACGCACGTCCCTCGACCGACGAGGGCCGCGATCTCGTCGTCCCCTCGAAGCGCTCGTGGTCGACGAATGTCGATCCCCTCTTCTACTGCTTCGGCGCT
Source organism: Polyangiaceae bacterium (assembly GCA_043747665.1). Lineage (GTDB taxonomy): Bacteria > Myxococcota_A > Polyangia > Polyangiales > Polyangiaceae > Labilithrix. The sequence continues at coordinate 27,169 of JAYTOQ010000749.1, forward strand.
CGCGAGCGCGCGATGCTCGTCAGTGGCGCAACGGTGACCGCGCACTTCGGATGGCCGGCGCCGCTGGTCAAGGCGAACGCGCGCACGAAGCCGGTGGTGGTCGCGCCGCCGTTCGTCGCCGCGCCGGTGGGCGCCGCGACCGGCAAGATCGCGCCGGCGAAGGCGCTGGCGGCCGGGCCGGTCACGCTCATCGAGAGCGTCGCCCCGTCGTCGCCGGCGGCTCGTGCTCCCGCGTCGCTCGTCGTATCGATGCCTGACGCGCTCGACGTCGCGCGCGGCAACGAGATCTCGTCGACCGTCACCGTCGTCAACGAGGGCGACAAGGCAGCGGTGTTCCTCCTCCGCGCCGAGATGTTCCGATTCACGGTCGCGGGACCAGCCGGCTCCGTGGCCTGCGGCACGACGCGCGCAGTCGATGCGCCCATCCGCGAGCTCTACTCGACAATCGCGCCCAAGGGCCGTGCGTCGATTGGCGTGCTCGTCAATGCGCTGTGCCCCAGCGACACCTTCGACGAGCCCGGCATCTACCGCGTCACGGCCACGCTCGACACCTCGGCGGCCTCCGGGCGCTCGATCGGCCTCAAGACATGGGACGGCGAAGCAAAGGCGCGCTCTGCCATGCTGCTGCGCGTTCGCTCGTCACGGAGACCGCCGACGTCCACGACGCGGCCGGCGCTCGACTGACGTGGAGCGCCCGTTACCGTTCGCCGCGGACCACGACACCGAGCTCGAGCTCGCGCTGGTCGATCTGCGCGTGGCGCGCGCGGTGTGGGAAGGCGTCCCGACCGCGAGGCTCCTTGCGCGCATCCGCCTCGATCGCGACGAGCGCGATCTCGTCGACATCGGCGACCGGGCGAGCGGCCAGGATCTCGCGTCTTCGACCTGGGACAAGCTCATGGCCCGCCTGCTGGGCCCGTCACACGCCGCGCACGATCGCGTGCGACGCGCCGTGGCTCGCCATGGCCGGGCGGCATCGGACGAAGGCCCGCTCGTCGCGAACGACCCGGCCGTCGCGGCGCTCGTCCACGTGCTGCTCTCGGCCACGGAGACCGACGGCGACTCCTCGCCTGCCGAAGGCGTCGCCGCGCGCGTCGCGCTCGACGCCGCTGTCGTGCGCGCGTGTGGTCGCCTCGATGATCGCCTCGCGACCCCCGGCGCCGATCGACGAGCTGCGGCGTTCGAGGCGTGCTTGCACGTCGCGACACTCGCCAGCGGTGGCGCGCCCGCGCTGGCAGCGCTCGAGGCGTGCGGTCCGACCATCGCGGCGGCCGCATCGCTCTATCCGTGGGGCGACGCCGAGGTCCCGGTCGCCGAACGACGTGCGGTCCTCCTCGATCGCGCGGTCGCCCTCGAGGCGCCGTCGCTCGGGCGCGCGGTCGCTGCGCTCGGGGCTCATCAGGGCGAGCTCGTGGCATTCGTGCTGATGGAGCCGCGCTCGATGAACGAGCCGCAGGTGGTCCCGCCGAGCTCCTGGTTCCCCGCCGACTTCGGAACGCTCGAGGCAGCAAGCCGTCTTGCGGGCGCGCTCGAGCGCGGAGCGACGACGGCACCACGCGCGCGGTCCGTGATCCTCCGCGGCGGCGACGCCGCGCTCGACGCCATCGGTGCCGCGATGCTCGACGCCACGGCGCACCCGTTCGCGAGCGCGGTCTTCGCAGACATCCTCGGTCGCGCATCGCGCGAGCGCGACGTGGTGCGGCTCGTCTCGTACTTCGCGATCGCGCCCGACGTCGCGACGGCAGCGCACGCGCTCGCGGCGAGCAGCGCGCCCGATGTTGCGGCGGTGCTCCGTGCGTGGCTGGAGTCGATCCTCCCCGCCGATCTCTCGCGATGCGTCGCCGCGCTCGCCCCGTATCCGCACCTGCACGCCGCCGTGAAGCCGCTCCTCGACCGCTGACCGCCCAGGCGAACAGGCGCGGCGAACAGGCGCGGCGAACAGGCGCGGTGGATCTGTGCACCCGCAGCCCCTCAACAAGAGGAGGGGCTTGGGAGCCCATCTCCGCGTTCCTCGGCAACCCGCCGGCTTACGTCCGAACCGCACTGGCGCTATATCGTGCTCCATGACCGAGCACAGCTTCCAGGCCGAGGTCGGCCGCGTCCTCTCTCTCGTCATCAACTCGCTGTACTCCAACAAGGAGATCTTCCTCCGCGAGCTCATCTCGAACGCGTCCGACGCGCTCGACAAGCTCCGCTTCCGCGCCATCACCGAGCCGTCGCTCCTCGCGGGCGACAGCGAGCTGGTCATCCGCCTCCGCACCGACAAGGAGCGCGGCGTGCTCATCATCGAGGACACCGGGATCGGCATGAGCGAAGCCGAGCTCGTCGAGAACCTCGGCACCGTCGCGCGCTCAGGCTCGCAGGCCTTCCTCGCGAAGCTCGAAGAGAGCGCGAAGAAGGACGTGTCGATCATCGGCCAGTTCGGCGTCGGCTTCTACAGCGCTTACCTCGTGGCCGACCGCGTCGAGGTGGTCACGCGCGCGGCGGGGGTGGGGGAAGGAAGCGACAAGGCGTTTCGCTGGACCTCCGACGGCAAGGACACCTTCGTCGTCGAGCCCGCCGAGCGTGCGTCGCGCGGCACCACCCTCGAGCTGCACCTCAAGGGCGATCAAAAGCAGCTCCTCGATCCGTGGGCGCTGCGCGATCTCGTGCGGCGCTACTCCGACTACATCGCCTACCCCATCGAGCTCGAGACGACCGAGACCGACGAGAAGGACGCGACTAAGTCCGAGACGAAGCGCGAGCGCATCAACAAGGGCGCCGCGCTCTGGCAGCGGCCCAAGAGCGAGATCACCGACGAGCAGTACGACGAGCTCTATCACCACCTCACGCACGACTTCGAGGGCCCGCTCGCGCGCACCCACTTCCGCGCCGAGGGCAACGTCGAGTTCGTCGGCCTGCTCTGGATCCCGAAGGTAGCGCCATTCGATCTCGACGACCCGCGCAAGCAGCGCGGCGTCCGCCTCTTCGTGAAGCGCGTCCTCGTCATGGATGACTGCGATGCGGTCCTGCCGCAGTGGCTCCGCTTCGCGCGCGGCCTCGTCGACTCCGACGATCTCCCGCTCAACGTGTCGCGCGAGCTCCTGCAGGAGTCCTCCACGCTGCGCACCATCAAAAAGGCGGTCATCAAGCGCGTCGTCGATCTCCTCGACGACATCGCGAAGGACAAGCCCGAGGACTATGCGACGTTCTGGTCGACCTTCGGACGCATCCTCAAGGAGGGCATCGTCGTAGACGGCGAGTGGAAGGAGCGGCTCGCGAAGCTGACGCGATGGGCGAGCACGTGGTCGACCGTTCCCGAGGAGCTCGTCTCCCTCGAGCAGTACGTCGAGCGCATGAAGGAGGGCCAGGAGGCCATCTACTACGTCACCGGAGAGTCGCGTGACCTGCTCCTCGGCTCGCCCTACCTCGAGGCCCTCAAGGTGCGCGGCTACGAGGTGCTCCTCATGACGGACGCTGTCGACACGTGGGCGGCCGAGTCGATTGCGACATTCGGCGGCAAGAAGCTGGTCAACGCCATGCGCGCCGACGTGAAGCTCCCCTCCTCCGACGAGGACGTCAAGAAGGCGGAGGAGGCCTCGAAGGGCTTCGAGCCGCTGCTCGCGGTCGCGAAGAAGACGCTCGAAGGCAAGGTGCACGAAGTTCGCACATCGACGCGCCTCGTCGACTCGCCCGCGGTGCTCACGCTGGCGCAGGGCGCGCTGCCCGCGCACCTCGAGAAGGTGATCCGACAGTCAGGCAAGGACGTCCCGCGCGGCAAGCGCGACTTCGAGCTGAACCCTGCACATCCCGCGGTGAAGCGCCTCGCCGCGATTGCCGCGGAGAACGCCAGCGATCCGCGGCTCGACGACTTCATTCACGTGCTCTACGAGCAGTCACTCGTGGCCGAAGGTAGCCCGCTCGAGGACCCCAACGGGTTCGCGAAGCGCCTGACGTCACTGCTCACGCAAGCCGTGGGGTCGTAAGCCTCGTCGCGCGCGGAGTCGTCCCTGTCGAGTCTCATTGAGACGAGCGTGCAGCGCGCTGCTTGGCATCGACGTTGCTCGAGTCGCGAGCTTCCCCGCTGCAGGAGGATTCACCATGCTCGATGGCCCGTCTCTCGGTAGTCACGCGCGTCGCGATCAGCGCATGTCGTCTCTGCTGCGCGTCGCGAGCACGACGCTGTCCCCGCACGGCAGGCTCGATCGTGTGCGCGGCGCGGGCGCTGCGTTCCTGCGCGGCACGACTGTCGGGTGGGGTCGCCGCGAGCTCGCCGACTGGCTCATGTGTCAGTACGCACCGTGCGCGGCAACTCCCCTGACGCACACGCGCGCGCGCTGCGGCTGCTCGCCGATCTCGTCGACCCCTCGCAGGCGAGCCCGATCACGCGCCTCGCGGTCGCGTGCGGAACGGTGGTCCCCCAGCGCGACGAACGTGGTGGCATCGCGTACTCGCCGGTTCGACTTCGACGCCTGCGACTCTCCGAGCGCGTCGCGTCGCTCTTCATCGCCGACTACCTCAACCACCCGACCGACTATCGCTGGGTGATGCTCTGTCGCGAGTGCGGTGAGCTCTCGTTCGCCGCCGACCTGGGGCATGCCTCGTGGTGCAGGGGACACGCGAATTCATTGCGCCCTCCTGCGCGGCGCAATGACGACTCGCCGCGACGACGGCTCAGCCGAGCTTTGCTCTCACCAGCTCCGCGATGACCTTGGGATTGCCCTGGCCCTTCGTCCGCTTCATCACGAGCCCGACGATGGCGCCGAAGACGTTCAGGTTGCCGCCCTTGTAGCGACCGACGACGTCGGCGTTGGCGGCGAGGACCTCGTCGACGATCGGCCCCAGCGTATCGGCGCTGGCGATCTGCTTCATGCCCTTCGCCTCGACGATCGCGCGTGCCGGCTGTCCGCTCGCGATCATCTCGGCGAGGACGTCCTTCGACTGCTTCGTCGAGATGGTCCCGTCTTCGCCGAGGAGGACGAGCTCCACGAGCGCGCCGCCCTGGAAGGGCACTTCGTCGAGCTTCTTCGTGCGCATCTCGCCGAGGAGATCGTTGACGAGCACCGATGCGACGGCCTTCGCCTGCTTCTTGCCGTCGGTCGCCTTCATGGCGCCGTCGAAGAGGAGCCGGAGCGCGGGCTCCTGCGCGATGCTGCGCGCCTCGTCCGCGGTGAGCGCGTACGTGTCGACGAGCACCTGCGCCTCGGGAGCGAGCGGCGCGGCGGCCGACAGCGGCTTCTTGTCGGCCGGCGTCCTCTCCGCGTTCACCGCTCTCTCGGCCTTCACCCGCTTCGCGTTCGGCACCGCGGGCGCGGTCACGCTCGTGCTCGAGGCCTTCGCCGCGGTCTGCTTCGCCCAGCTATCCTTCAAGGGCACCGTGCGATTGAAGACCGGCGCCCCCGGCTTCGAATCGGGATCGGCATAGAAGAAACCGACACGCTCGAACTGGAAGCGATCGCCCGGCTTTGCCTGCACGACGCTCGGCTCCGTCTTGGCATGCACCACGGTGAGCGAGCTCGGATTCAGCTCCTCGAGCCAGTCGCTAGCCTCGTCGGCGCCAGGGCTCTCGGTGGTGAAGAGGCGGTCGTAGATGCGGACCTCGACGTCCTGCGCCTGGGCGGCGCTCACCCAGTGGATGGTGCCGTCGATGCGCTCGCCGTCTCTGGCAACGCCGCCCCGAGTGGCCGGGTCATGCGTGCATACCACACGCTTGATCTGGCCATTTTCCTGCTCCACGCGCGTGCACGTCACGATGTAGCCGTAACGGAGCCGCACCCGCTTGCCGGGCGCGAGACGTTTCCATCCGGCGGGCGGGAACTCCGCGAAGTCGTCGGCCTCGATGAAGAGCGTGCGAGAGAACGGCAGCTTGCGAGCGCCCTGCAGGGCGGGAGCGATGTCGCTGCGTGCCTCGGAGCCGGGGGGCCAGTACAGCGCCTCGAGCTCCTCGACCTCGTTCTCGGGAAACGACTCGATGACGAGCTCGAGCGGCTTGAGGATGGTCATCACGCGCGGCGAGCGACCGTCGAGGTCGTCACGCGCGCACGACTCGAGGAGCGCCACGTCCACGGTGGAGAGGTTCTTCGCAACGCCGACCCTGCCGATGAAGTCGCGGATCGACTCCGGCGTGTACCCGCGGCGCCGGAACCCAGCGATGGTGGGCATCCGCGGATCATCCCAGTCGCTGACGAGCTTCTGCTCGACGAGCTGCAGGAGCTTCCGCTTGCTCATCACCGTGTAGGTCAGGTTGAGACGCGCGAACTCGGTCTGCTCGGGAACGTGAGGCACCTCGGTGGCCTTGATGACCCAGTCGTAGAGCTCACGCGCGCTCTCGAACTCCATCGTGCAGAGAGAGTGCGTTACCCCTTCGAACGAGTCCTCGAGGCAGTGCGCGTAGTCGTAGAGCGGGTAGATGCACCACTTGTCCTCGGTGCGGTAGTGGTGCGCGTGCTTGATGCGCATCAGCGGCGGGTCGCGCATCTTCATGTTGGGCGAGGACATGTCAATCTTGGCGCGGAGCACCTTCTCGCCGTCCTTGAACTCGCCGTTCTTCATGCGTCGGAAGAGGTCGAGGTTCTCGTCCACGCTGCGCGTTCGATACGGGCTGTTCTTGCCGGCCTCGGTGATGGTGCCGCGGTAACTGGCGCCGAACTCATCGTCGGGGAGGTCGTCGACAAAGGCGCGATCGAGGCGTATGAGCCGCTCGGCGAGCTCGTAGAAGCGATCGAAGTAGTCGGACGCATAGTAGAGGTGCTCGCCCCAGTCGAAGCCGAGCCACTTCACGTCGCGCTTGATGGCCTCGACGTACGAGACGTTCTCGGTGGTCGGGTTCGTGTCGTCCATGCGCAGGTGACAGCGGCCGCCGAATTCCTTGGCGACGCCGAAGTCGACGCAGATGGCCTTCGCGTGGCCGATGTGGAGGTGGCCGTTGGGCTCGGGCGGAAAGCGCGTGACGACGTTTCCGCCGTGCTTTCTCGCCGCGACGTCGGCGCGGATCATGTCGCGGATGAAGTCGGAGGGCTCGGACATGGGACCAGTGAACATAG
>JAYTOQ010000750.1:0-3014 GCA_043747665.1 Polyangiaceae bacterium
ATTCACGCCCTTCATCGAGCACGTGCTGATGCTGGTGACCTCGATGTCGCCCGGCTGGCATGACGGCAGCGCCGTGCACGACGCCTCGTGATGGAGGCAGTGGATGGTCGAGCCGCACAACGTCCGCGGGTAGCAAGTGAGGCCGCTGTTCGGACCGCCGTCGGGGCAGGAGGCGACCTCCATGTCGCCCATGTCGCAACGCGGGATGGCTCCGCACTGCGGGCCGTTGCGATGGGCGCACCACAGCAACGCGCCGGGGCAACCGGCCTGGCGGGAGTAGCAGTAGTCGGCATCCCCGCAGCCCGCTTCGGTCGCGACCGCGATGTCTCCCGCGTCACACCTCGCGCCGTTGAAGGTGCAGGCCGGCGCGTCGGGTCCCGCGTCGGGGGTGACAGGCGTCGCGGCATCCGTCGGGGCCGGCGTCCCCGTGAGATCATCGCCGATGCTCTTGCCGCCGCAGGCGACAGCGAGGAGCGCGACCGCCGATACCACCAGCAGCGAACGAGCGAGCGTCATGCGCAGCCGTCGAGCGCGCCGCATGCCACACCGATCGCCCGCTTTTTCAGGCCTCTTCGTGCGCCACGTTGTGCCGGAGCCCGTCTCCGCGCGATCAACGAGTCAGCGGTCGGGGAACTTGCGCTCGCCGCTGATGAACTGGCCATACGCGGCGACGTCGTCCTTGGAGCCCAGGATGACCGGCACGCGCTGGTGCAGCTCGGTCGGCATGATGTCGAGGATGCGCTCCTTACCGTTCGTGGCGGCGCCACCGGCCTGCTCGAAGAGGTACGCCATGGGATTCGCCTCGTAGAGGAGGCGCAGCTTGCCGTTCGTGCTCTTGCTGTCGGCGGGGTACGCGAAGATGCCGCCCTTCACGAGCGTGCGGTGCGCGTCGGCGACCATCGAGCCGACGTAGCGCGCGCCGTAAGGCGTCTGGAAGGGCGCGCTGCCATCGGGGTTGGTGCCTGCGGGATGGACGGCTTTCACCCAGCGGGCCCAGTGCTGGACCTCGGGGGCCCAGCGCGAGAAATTTCCCTCGTTGACCGAGTAGCAGCAGCCGCGCTCGGGGACGCGGATGTCCGGGTTGGAGAGGAAGAACTCGCCGATCGACGGATCGAGCGTGAAGCCATGGCAGCCCTGCCCCGTCGACATCACGAAGATGGTGGACGGTCCGTAGAGCACGTAGCCGGCGGCGGCGATCTCGCGACCGGGGCGGAGCGCGTCGCTCAGGCTGGGGCGCGAGAGCTTCGGCTCGTTGCGACGCAGCACCGCGAAGATGGTGCCGATGCCGACGTTGGTGTCGATGTTGCTCGAGCCGTCGAGCGGGTCGAAGAGCACCACATACTTGCCGTGATGGTCGGCGAGCAGCGCCTCGTCGAGCTCCTCGCTCGCGATGACGCCGCAGTGGCCGCTGCGCTCGAGGACGTTCATCAGCACTTCGTTGGAGAACGTGTCGAGCTTCTGCACCGACTCGCCCTGCACGTTCGTCTCGCCGGTGTAGCCGAGGAGATCGGCGAGGCCCGCCGCGCGGACGCGCGAGTTGATGATGCGGATGGCGAGCGAGATGTGGTTGAGCAGCGAGGTGAACTCGCCGGTCGCGCCCCTCGCGGCGTGCATACCGTGGAGGACGTGCTCGCGAAGCGTGGTCCCGACGACGGCAGCGGCCTTGAGCGGAGGGAGGCTATCGGACATGAGATTGACGCGGGTTTTGGCCTGTGAAGCCTCGTGGCGCAAGCGGCAACGGTGCGTGACGCAGGAATGAGTGACGGCGATCACGCTCCACGTTGATCGATAAATCCCCAGCCGCTACGCTCCGCCACCGAGAACACCTGACCCACGAGCAACGAGCCGGTGCGCCGGCTCGAGGAGCGAAGCGAGCATGCCTGCGACCGACCGCGTCAAGCAGATCCTGTCCTGGTACGGATCCGAGAACCCCGGAGTGAAGGCGAACCTCGCTCGCATGCTGAACCACGGCACGCTCGCCGGGACCGGCAAGCTGGTGATCCTGCCCGTCGACCAGGGCTTCGAGCACGGCGCGCTGCGCTCGTTCGAGCCCAACCCCGACGCGTACGATCCCGACTACCACGTGCAGCTCGCCATCGACTCCGGCTGCAATGCGTACGCCGCGCCGCTCGGCTTCATCGAGTCGGTCGCCGACAAGTTCGCGGGGCAGATCCCGCTCATCCTCAAGGTGAACAACTCGGACACGCTCGCCAAGGTCGATCCTTGCAGCGCGATCACCAGCAGCGTGAAGGACGCGCAGCGCCTCGGCTGCGGCGCCATCGGCTACACGATCTATCCGGGCTCCAGCCTGCGCAACACGATGTACGAGGAGCTCCGCGAGATCATCCTCGAGGCGAAGGACGCCGGCATCGCGTCGGTCGTGTGGGCCTATCCGCGCGGCGCGGGTCTGTCGAAGGAAGGCGAGACCGCAGTCGACATCGCGGCTTACGCCGCGCAGATCTCGGCGCAGCTCGGCGCGCACATCATCAAGATCAAGCCGCCCACGGCGCACGTCGAGCAGGCCGAGGCGAAAAAGGTCATCGAGAAGTACAACGTGCCGATCAAGACGCTCGCCGAGCGCGTGCGTCATTGCGTGAAGAGCGCCTTCAACGGCAAGCGCATCGTCATCTTCTCGGGCGGCGAGAACCGCGACACCGCGGGCCTGCTCGAAGACGTGAAGGGCCTCGCCGACGGCGGCGCCTTCGGCTCCATCATGGGCCGCAACGCCTTCCAGCGCCCGCGCGCCGAAGGCCTGAAGCTCCTCCAGGACGTCATGACGATCTTCAAGAACGCTCCCTGACGTTCCGAGAGGAGTCGCAGACGGACGGCGGGGCGGAGCGCGATGCGCTTCCGCCCCGTTCGTCATTTCAGCCCTTCAGCGCGGCGATGTCCTTCAGCACGGCCTGCTCGTGGCCGTTGGGGTCAACCTTCGTGTAGACCTTGCGGACGACGCCGACCGGGTCGACGAGGAACGTCGTGCGGTCCCAGTACTGCGTGCCCTTGTACTCGCTCTG
>JAYTOQ010000751.1:0-2836 GCA_043747665.1 Polyangiaceae bacterium
CCTCGTCCGGCGCGTCCTCGCCCCCGTCCTGCTCGCGCTCGTTCCGCTCTTCTGGGTCGCCGACGCCACCCATCGCTCGTCGCTGACCACGCTCGGCCGTGACCAGGGGATCTTCCAGTACATCGCCTGGGCCGTCCGTCACGGGGACGTCGACTACCGGGACGTCCGGGACGTGAACGGGCCGCTGACGCACCTCATCCATGGCGTCTTCCTCGTCCTCGGCGGCGGAGACGAGCATCGGTTCCACGTCCTCGAGCTCTGGGCGACCGCCGTGTCCTTCGCGCTCGTCGGGGCATGCATCCCGGGGCTCGTCACGAAGCGGCGCCCGGTCTGGTCGGAGCGCGCGGCGTGGGCCGCGGCGGCGGGGGTCGTGCTGATGGGGCAGTACCAGCTCTACCTCTACTGGAACCAGGCCCAGCGCGAGAGCTTCTGCGACTGGTTCCTCTTGCCGAGCCTCGCCCTCCAGATGGCGCGACCGGCGCGCACTGCGCGCGGTGCAGGCTGGCGCGTGACCGCCATCGCCGCGCTCTCGACCATCACGTGGTTCGGTAAGCCGAGCTTCGCGCTGTTCACGGCCATGCAGCTCGGCGTGCTGTTCGTCGATCGGGACATGCTGATCGGGGTCAAGGCGAAGCTGGGTCGCTTCGTGCTCGGCGCGCTGATCGGCGCATCGATCCCGCTCGCATATCTCCTGATCTACGGCGACGTGATGGCCTTCGCGAGGATCACGTTCGTCGACGTGCCGCAGATCTATCGCTTCATCTGGGCGAAGAGCGCGCAGGAGATCTTCGGCGAGGAAGGCCCGCTCATGGTCGCCGCGGCCGGCGTCGCCGCGTCTGCGCTGCTCATCGGCCTCATCGCGACGCGTGAGCTGCCGAAGCGCGTCCTCGTCATCGCGCTGATGCCGCTGTGCGCGATCGTCAACGTCGCCGTCCAGCACAAGGGCTTCGGCTATCACTTCCATCCGCTCACCGCATCGACGCACATCGCGTTCCTTCTCGTGGTGGCGATGCTCTGGGAGCGCTATCGCGCGGTGCCGCGACGTACGCCGCTCGGGCGGATCGCGGCGGTGTTCATGGCGGTGGCCTACGCGCTCGAGGTGACCGCGAGCATGAAGGGGTCGCCGCACATCCGAAACGTCTGGATCCTCGCGGGCGGCGAGACCCCCGAGCGACGCGCAAAGGAGGAGTACTTCAACACCTTCAAGAGCTACGACTTCTTCCCGTGGGAGCTGCGGCAAGCCGCGGCGTACTTGCGCGAGAGGACGCAGCCCGATGCGCGCGTGCAGATGTACAGCATGGATCCGTATCTCCTCTTCCTCGCGGAGCGGAAGAGCGCCACGCCGTACATCTATGCGTACGATCTGAACGACGACGCTGCGCTCGAAGGCGGCTGGTCGAATCGCCCCACCGAGCTCGACATCCTGCACATCAAGACCGGCCGCGACGCGCACGAGAAGGACATGCTCGAACGCCTCCGCGCGAAGCCGCCCGAGGCGTTCGTCTTCATCAATCACGCGCCGCTGGTCTCGTACCCTGACGCGTGGGAAGACTTCCAGCACACCTGCGAGGAGAGCGCGAAGTGGGTGGCCGTCACCTACCGCCACGCGAAGGCGTTCGGTGACGTGCACGTGTGGCTTCGAAACGATCTCGCGCCTGCCGACGCGGGCGAGCTGACGCCTCGATGACGCTGCGCGGGCGCCTCGCCTCGCCGTGACTGCCTGGCTCTCCCGGCGCTCGCCGCGGTCGCTGTTGTTGCTCCAGCTCGGCGTGGCCCTCGCGTGCTTGCTCGCGCTGCGGGCGAAGTGGTCGACGGTGCACGCGTTCGTCGCCGCCATCGATCACGGTGACGTGCTCTTCGCGGACTTCGTGAATCACTACTACCCGACGGTGTCCGAGGGCCTGCGCAGCGGAGCGCCGGCGGGCGGCTTCTTCTATCCGGCGGGCTTCGCGGCGCTGCTCTCGCCCCTGGCTCTCCTCGAACCCACCGCCGCGAAGGTGGTGTGGGGTCTCGTTCAGCTCGCGTGCGTCGCGTACGTGGCGACGGTGCTGGTGGCGGCGGTGGTCCCGCGAAGCCCCGCCCTCGCGCTGGTGGGAACGGCGCTCACCGTGTCGAGCGTCCCCGTGCTGCACAACCTGAAGTGGGGCCAGGTCAGCCTGCCGATCCTCGCCGCGACCGGCGCCGCGTTCGTGCTCCATGCGCGTGGCAAGACGAACTTGCCGGCTGCGCTCCTCGGGATCGCCGCGGGCATCAAGGCGTATCCGATCGTCTTCGTCGGGTGGTTCGTCGCCCGGCGTGACCTCGGCTTCGTCGGGCGAGCGGCGGTCGCGTGCGCCGTGACGCTGGTGCTCTTGCCGGCCATCGTCATGGGGCCCGCGCACGCGCTGTTCTTCCAGCGCGTCTCGACCGGCGCGGTACTGGGCGCAGCGGACGGCGTGCTGCGTGACTTCAACTCGCAGTACGCGCCGGCCGTGATGGGACGCTACGAAGGCGGGTGGGACGCCACGTCGTACGATCACCGCGCGATGGGCGAGCTCGGCGCGATGGCGGCGCTGCTGTTGATCGCGGTGCTCGTGATGGTGGTGGCGCGATCGCGCGCACCGCGGCTCGCAGAGCGTCGGGATCTCCTCGCGTTCGTGCTCATCGCGTGCACGGTGCCGTTCTGGCTGCGCACGAGCTGGTCGCACTACTTCGTGCACTTGCCGCTTGCGCAGACGCTGCTCGCCGGCATGCTCGCCGAGCGCTCCGCATCGCGCGCGCGCGACGTGCTGGTGCTCGTGCTGCTGGTGGCGCCAAGCGTGTTCCTGTCGAACGTGCTCGGTCTCTTCGCGACCGA
>JAYTOQ010000752.1:0-12047 GCA_043747665.1 Polyangiaceae bacterium
CTTTGCGCTGGCTGCCGTCGCGCACTCCGCGGGGTCGGGCGCGGGAGCGCCGCCCACGCGAACGCCTGCGGCGACCACGATGGTGCCGCCTGCGCCGCCCGGCGTGATCACCAGCGTGCCGATCAGGCCGGTGGTGTCGCAGTCGTGGCTCTGCGCAGCAGTGAACTTCTGCTCGAAGCGAGTCTGCGTCTCCTTCTGGCTCGGCCCGACCACGATCTCCGCGCCGGAGAGGTCGCTGCACTTCTCGCCGGTGCGGATGACGACGGTGATCTGCGTCGGCTCGCGACACGAGACCACGACGGCGAACAGCACCACCACGCCGAACGAGAGCGCGGTCTGTCGGCGCCGCAGCTTCACATCGAAAAACGTATCACGGCTTCGGATGCGCGAAGAGGAAGTCGATGACGCGTGTGCTGAACGAGGCCGTCAGCGAAGGCAGATGCGCGCCGCCAGCGATGGTCCACAGCTCCGCATGGCCGCCGGGCTTGCAGCCGTTTGCGTACCTCGTGACCGTGGTCTCGGCGCCCGCGAGGCGCGTGTCGAGGTCGAGCGGCGGGGCCGACGTGTCGGCCGTTGCGCCGCAGCCGTCTAACGTGACCCAGTCTGCGACCGTGGCCTTCGCGCCCGGATAGCCTTGACCGGCGATCTTGTCGCCGTCGAAGAGGACGGTGTCGTCGGCAGTCCCGTGGATCTGGAGGATGCTGACCGGCGCGCTCGGAGCACACTTGCTCACGTCCGAGAACATCGCACCGGCGAGGCTCGCGATGGCCGCAACCTGATCGGCGTGGTCGCAGGCCATGCGATACGACATGAAGGCGCCGTTGGAGTGGCCGACGAGGAAGATGCGCTTGGGGTCGACGGTGTAGCGCGCCTGGATCTGCGTGATGAGCGAGCTCACGTACGTCGAGTCGTCGACCTTGGTGCCGTGGAGATCGCAGCACGCTTCGGTGGCGTTCCAGAAGCGCTTGCCGTCGCTGTCGACCGTGCCGTCGGGGAAGGCGTAGAGAAAGCCGCGCGTGTCGGACACCGCGGTCATCCCGAAGTACAGGTCCTGGAGCGCCCCCGACGCGCCGTACCCATGCAGCAGGATCACGAGCGGGGCTGCGGTGCCCGGGATGTAGCTCGCCGGCACGTGCACGGTCACCGGTCGATCGCCGCCGATGGCCGGGGGGTCACCGCCGTCCTCACCGCCGCCGCCGGTGCTCGTGCCGCCGCTGCTGGCCGTGCCACCGTCGGTCGTCCCGGCCGCCGGCGAGCCGCTCGATCCGCACGCGGCGAGCGTCGACGCGACGAACAGGACCGAGAAAGCGAGGGAAGGGGTGCGCATGCAGCGCAGCATAGCGGTCGACGCCCGGCCGCGCTGCGCAGCGTTGGAGCGGACCTCGATCTACGCGACCGGCTCGCCGTCGAAGATCCACCTGAGCGACGGTGGGAGCGACGGCGTCGACGGCGTCGACGGCGTCGAGGGCAGGATCGGGCGCACCTTCGACAGCGTGTTCCACACCAAAAACACCTTGCCTTGATGGCGCGGCTCCGCGAGAAGCTCTCGCGTGCCCGCGAGCGCCTTGCCGCTGTAGGTCACCTCGCCCGGCGCACCGGTCAGCACCTCGTTCTGCGCAGCGCCCTCGAGCGCGCCCTTCGTGGGGTGCCCGTAGCCGGGGCCGAGCGCGCCCCCGTAGAGCGAGTAACGGACGCGATCGCGCATCGGCTTCCACCGGTGATCGCGCGCCGCGAGGTGGCGGTCGGTGCTGCGGATGACGGCGCCTACCATCAGCCGGTTGCAGACCACCGCCGAGGTGATGCGCACGCCGATGATCTCGGTGTCCCATCCGAGATGCGCCGCCCCGAGCGCGAGAGCGGCGAGAGTCCCCGAGGAGCCGGTGGGAAGCACGATGACGTCGGGACGCGGCATCTCCCCACGCTCCACCTGCTGCGCGAGCTCCAGCATCGCGTCGACGTAGCCGAGATTCGCGAGCGGGCCCGCCGCGCCCGCCATGATGAAGTAGTTGTCCGCGCCACGCTGCATGGCGCGCCAGGCACGAACGCCGGTCATCACGTAGCCGCCGCCGTAGACGACCTCTGCGCCGTTCGCGATGAAGCCGCGCACCGAGTCGCGCGCGAAGCGAGTGACCGGCTGATCGAAGAGCACCACGCAGACCTCGAAGCCGAGCGCGCGACCGAAGAGCGTGGTGGCCATCGCCTGCGTCGATGCGAGGCCGCCGACCGTGACGATGCGCTTCGCGTTACGCGCCTTCGCATCGGCGAGGACATACTCGTAGCGACGTACCTTGTTTCCACCGTAGAGCGGCGACACGAGGTCGTCGCGCTTCATGAAGACGCCGTCGCGCCGGCCGAGCCAGGTGCCGATGGCGCTGCACGGCTCGATCGCCGTCGGTACGTGGGCCAGTGGCGTCCATGGTGTTCGCTTCGCGAGATCCGGCAGCTCGTCGAAGAGGAGCGGCCTCGAACGGTCGGCGCGGCGGAGATCGATGACGTCGCGCATCTCGTGCATCGTAGCTGGAGATGCTGCGGGTGCGTCGATGTCGGCCCTTCGGCACCAGGCGTGAGCCCGGCTGTGGCGCGTTAGCGTTTGCGGTCCTGGACGGGAGCATTCGCTACAGCGAGCACGACGAAACGCCGCACAAACTATCTCGGTCGGGATGTGTCGCTAATTGCTTGGGATAGTTCTCGTTCGCGGGTCGGGCCGCGTCACACACCCCCCTCTCAGGAGTTTCCTCATGCTTCGATCGACATCCTTACTTCGCAACGTCGCGCGGCTCGCCCTTCTCCTTCCCTTCGCCCTCCCGGCGGTCGGCTGCGGCGACGACGTGCAGGGCGGCGCGTCCGGCGATGCCGGGACGGGGACTGAAACGGGCTCCGGCAAGGACAGCGGCGGCGGCGGCACCGACAGCGGCAACGGCGGCACCGACGGCGGTAACGGTACGGACGGCGGCAACGGCACCGACGGCGGCATGGACGGCTCGGTCACGCCCGACACGATCCCGCCCACGGTGACCGGCAACCTGCCGGCGAAGGGCGCGATGAACGTCGCGTCCACTGCCGTCATCAGCGTCGACTTCAGCAAGGCCATGGCGGAGGCCAGCATCGACGGCGCCGGCGCCATGACGTTCACGGTCACCAAGGCTGGCGGCGGCACCGTCGCCGGCACGGTCAGCTACTTCGACGGCACCGCGACGTTCGTCCCGACCGGCGGGCTCACCCTCAACTCGACCTATACGGCGACCATCTCGACGGCCGCCACCGACCTCGCCGGCAACCCGCTGGCCGCAATGTTCAGCTGGACGTTCATGACCGACACCACGGCGCCGCTTGGCCCCGCGCCGGTCCTCCTCGGCGCAGCAGGCAAGTACGTGATCCTCGCCAAGGCTGGGATCACGAACGTTCCGACGTCGCACGTCACTGGCAACGTCGGGGTGAGCCCCGCCGCCGCGTCGAGCATCACGGGCTTCGTCAAGACGAAGGCTGGCACGTACTGGACCGCGCCCGAGGTCGTGGGCTTCATCTTCGCCGCCGACAACGACGCACCGACGCCGGACAACCTGACCACCGCGGTCGGGGCCACGATGGCGGCTTATACCGACGCCGCCACGCGGCCGGGCCCGAATGTCCTGAACTTCGATTCGGGCGCACTCGGCACGTCGCCCATCCCGCCCGGTCTCTACAACTTCACCGGTGACGTGACCATCCCCAACAACGTCAGCATCATCGGCGGCCCCAACGACGTCTTCATCTTCCAGGTGAACGGCAAGATCACGATGGCCGCCAACAAGCTGATCACGCTGACCGGCGCCAAGGCGAAGAACGTCTTCTGGCAGGTCACCGGCGCCGTCGACATCGGAATGGGCGCGCACTTCGAGGGTGTTCTCCTCGCGAAGACAAACATCAACCTGCAGGCCGGCGCTTCGGTGACGGGCCGGCTCCAGGCACAGACCGCGGTGACCATCGCGAGCAGCACGGTGACCGCGCCGGCACCGTGATCAGCAACGCGTAGCGCTCACACCACGACGACCCACGGCGGCGGCGCTGGCCCTGAAACGGCCTGCGCCGCCGCGCCGTTTTCGGCACTCAGTCGCTCGGATTCACTTCGGTCGCGTGTCCTTGCCGACGAGCCCGTACTCGTGGAGCCGGTACTGGATGGTGCGAACGCTGATGTCGAGGAGCTCCGCCGCCTTCGTCGTCGAGCCCTCGGTCGCCTCCAGCGTGGCGAGGATCGCCCAGCGTTCGATCTCCGCCATCGTGGCGCCGGGCACGCGCACGGCTCCGCGCATGGGCTGGGCCGCCTCGAACGGGAGATCGTCGGCCTCGATCCGCGAGCCCTCGCAGAGCACGACGGCGCGCTCGATCGCGTTCTCCAGCTCGCGCACGTTGCCGGGCCAGCGATGCGCGAGGATCTTGTCGCGCGCCTCGTCGCTGAGCTCCTCGACGGGCTTGCTGTTGTCCTCGGCGAAGCGCCGCAGGAACGCGTTCGCGAGCACCAGGACATCGCTACCGCGCAGGCGCACGGGCGGCATCTCGAGGCGTACGACGTTGAGGCGATAGTAGAGATCCTCGCGGAAGCGCCCTTCACGAACCTCGGCGGTGAGGTCGCGGTTGGTGGCGGCGATGACGCGCACGTCGACGGCGATGGTCTCGTTGCCGCCCACGCGCTCCAGGGCACGCTCCTGCAGCACGCGCAGCAGCTTCGTCTGGACGAGCGGGGAGATGTCGCCGATCTCGTCGAGGAACAGCGTGCCGCCCATCGCTTGCTCGAACTTGCCGATGCGGCGCTTCTCGGCGCCGGTGAACGAGCCGCGCTCGTGGCCGAACATCTCGCTCTCGAGCAGCGTCTCGGGAATGGCTGCACAATGCAACGATACGAACGGTGCCTTGGCGCGGGGGCTGAGCACGTGGATCGCCCGGGCGAGCTCGCCCTTGCCGGTGCCGCTCTCACCCGTGATGAGCACGGTGGCCCGCGACGCCGCGACCTGACGCGCGACGCGATAGACCTTCTGCATGGCAGGGCTCGAGCCGATGAGGCCCTGGAGGCCTTCGGCGTCCCGCTCGCGCAGCTGTCGGCGGAGGTTCTCGGCCTCGATGCGGAGGGCGCGCCGCTCGCGTGCGCGCTCGATCGCGACGAGGAGGGCGTCGATGTCGATGGGCTTGGTGAGATAGTCGGATGCGCCCGCGCGCATGGCGGCGACCGCCGACGTGACGTCACCAAACGCCGTGGCCACGATGACGGGGAGGTCCCGATCGGATTCTCGCAGCTTGGCGAGCAACGTCATGCCGTCCATCTGGGGCATCTTCAGATCCGTGAGCACCACCTCCGGCGAGTTCTCGGCGACGAGCGTGAGAGCCTCCTTGCCGTCCTTCGCCGTGTCGACGACGTAACCCGACTGGCGCAGGAGCTTCTCGATACCGCTGCGCGCGCTCGCCTCGTCGTCCACCACCAAGACGCGAATCTGGTTCATGCTCATTCCTCCTCGGAGTTCCCGCTGTCCTCGCCGATCGGCACGGTAAAGCGAAAGCGCGTGCGTCCCGGCTTGCTCTCGAAGTCGACCGTGCCGCCATGGTCGGTGACGATGCGATGCGTGATGGCGAGACCGAGCCCGGTGCCGGTCGGCTTGGTCGAGAAGAACGCGTCGAACACCGGCGCATCGGGGCTGGAGATACCCGGGCCGTCGTCCTCGACCTCGACCTGCACGTAGCGCGGCTTCCTGCGTGCGCGAATGACGATGTTCCCGGTGCCGGAGGGCGAGAGCGCGTCGACGGCGTTCTGAACGACGTTCAGCAGCACCTGTTCGAGCTTGCCAGCGTCCGCCACGATCTCGAGATCTTGCGGCGGAGCGTCGACGGTGACGGCGATGCCGAGCGCCTTTGCGGGGCCGTCTGTGAGCTCGAGAACGCGGGAGATCAACGTCTGCACCGCCACGCGGCGCTTCGCCAGCGCGCTCGGGCGAGCAAAATCGAGGAACTCCGCGACGAGCCGAGCGAGCCGCTTGATCTCGTCGGCGACGACGCCTGCTGCCTCGAGCATCTCGGCATCGGGGTGCCTCTTCACCAGTGCGCGCTGGAGGAACGCGACGTGCAGCTGCGCGCCGTTGAGAGGATTGCGGATCTCGTGCGCGAGGCCGGCCGCGAGCGTCCCGAGGGCGGCCAGCTTCTGCTGTCGTTGCTGCTGGTCGGAGGCGGCGCGCGCGCCGGTCACGTCGGAGCCCACCGCGAAGAGCACGATGTCGCCGATGACCTCGCTGACGATCCGCGAGAAGTGCCAGTGGATCTCGCGCACCTTGCCGGAGCGGGTCTTGATGACCGAGTCGGCGTCCACGTTGCGCGGGGGGCCGGACAGCAGGCCCTCGATGAGCGCGCTGTCGTTGGTGCGCGCGTCCTCGGGCACCAGCATCTGGACGAACGAAGCTCCGAAGACATCCTCGACCGCGTGGCCGGTGAGCGTCTGCGCTGCGCGGTTGAAGAGGCGGATCGCGCCCGTCCGGTCGAGCCCGACGATCAGGCTCGGCGTGACGTCGATGGCGGTCACGTAGAGCCGCAGCGCGCCCGCGAGATCGGTACGCAGGCTCTGGGCTTCGAACTCGTCACGGCGTCGCGCGTGCACCGCGAGGTCCTCGCGATAGCTCTCGACCATGATCGCGAGCTCCATGTCGAGCAGGCGGGTCAGTGCTCGGCGCGTCGGGCCCGCGTTGCTGCCTAGCTCGCGCTCTGCGACCTCTTCCAGGGAGACGCGGATGAGCGCCATCGCGGTGAACATGTACCGCTCCGGCAGCCCTACGCGGACGTGCATGCGGCCGATGGCGAGCGTCTGCTTGCGGTAGGCCTCGTCGTAGATGCCCGAGAGGAGGCGATCCATCCAGCTGACCATCGAGCGCTGCAGCCGCTCGATTTGCTCCTCGCCGCTGAAGACCTCGTGCGCCTCCTCGTGCTCGCGGATGCGCTCGTAGAACTCGCGCGCGATACGGACGAAATGCGGCGCAGCGCTGGGACGAAACGCCAGCAACGCGCGCCCGTCATCGGCGGTGAACCGGACGTAGCGTTTGAGCTCGTCGAATCTCGTCTCGTTCATGTCGGGCTTGCGCGCAAGGGCAGCGCGCTCGCGCAAGGCTTGCATCTCACGGCTGGGCCCCCGCGCCTAGCGGTGCACCGAGGCAGACGAGCAGCGCCGCGTAATCGACGGGCTTGGTGAGGAGCACGATTGGGGCACCGGGCCATGCGGCGGTGCTCTCGAGCGCATGCGGATGGGCGGTGAGGAACACCACCGCCGTCGCCGGGCGGCGTGATCGCGCGTAGCGGGCCACGGCGAGCCCGTCCGCGTGGGGGAGGTGCAGCTCGCTGATCACCGCGTCGGGGAGGGGATCGCGTGTCAGCCGCGCGATCGCGGACGCGCCGTCGTTCGTGACCTCCGTCTCGTAGCCATCGACACGCAACATTCGCGCAAGGAGGCTGGCGCTGCGGGCGTCGTCGTCGACGATCAGGACGAACACGCTCGCCAGCCTACAAGACGCATGCCGCCCCGCATTCCTGCCGCACTACCGCTCGCCGGCCCGTGTCTTGCTCCACCGCCGGGCATGACATCCGCATCCACCGTCTACGTCGTCGCCGTCGACAGCACGCCCCGTTCCGCTCGCGCACTCGAGGTCGCGTCGATGCTCGGTGCGGCGCTCGGCGAAAGCGGCGAGCTCCACATCATCCACGTGCTCCCGGCGGCGCCTCCGCCGTCGGTGATGGGCGTGGGGGTCATGGCCGACCCCGTGGAGCTCCTTGGGGCGGGTCGTCTGGTGCTCGACGGCGCCTGCGCTGCCGCTGCGACTCGGTTCAAGGGGAAGATCACCGGTCATCTCGCGGCGGGCGATCCCTGGCGGGAGATCGTGCAGGCCGCGGCGACCCTCGGGGCGGATCTCCTGGTCGTCGGGACGGCGGATCGGACCGGTGTCGAACGCCTTGCGCTCGGCTCGGTGGCCGGCAATGTGGCGCGTCATGCGGGCTGTCCGGTGCTCGTCGTCCGACCCAAGGACCACCACATGCAGACGGAGCCGGGCATCGAGGCGCCGTGCCCCGACTGCGTCGCCACGCAGGTGAAGACCATGCGCAAGCAGCTCTGGTGCGAGCGCCACGCCGCGCATCATCCGCAGGGTCGCTTGCACTACGAGCTCCCGCCGACGTTCGCGCTCGGGTCGATGAACTTCCGACCCTGACGGGCGGGGGCGGGCGGGGCGGCCGGGGCGGGCGTCTGGGTCAATCGCTCACTTCGGCTTCGGCGGGTCGGCCTTGCCTAGCAGCACGCTGGTGCGGTTGAGGAGGAGGGCCGTCTCCCCGAGCTGCGCGAGCACGCTCGAGAACGTCGCGTCCGTCTTGGCCGGAAGCCGCTCGCGTCCACGGTGATCGAGCGCGACGACACGCGCGGCACGGAGGAGGCGCCCCTCGAGCTCGTCGAGATCGACAGGCTTGCACTGGTGATCGTCCGCGCCCGCGGCCATGCCGGCGAGCATGTGCTCGCGATCGCTATAGGCGGTCAGCATGATGAAGTATATGTAGGGTACATTCTTGTCGGCGCTGCGCGCGCGGCGGCACAGCTCGTCTCCCGTCATGCCCGGCATCTGCCAGTCGCTGATGACGATGTCCGGCCGGCGCGCAGCGATGGCGAGCATCGCCTCCTCACCGTTCGCGACCGCCCTCCATTCGTGACCCAGCGCACGGAGCGCGAGCGCCAGACCGTCGCGCGAGGTGCGCTCGTCGTCGACGACGAGGATGTCGAGCGAACGCCCCAGCTCGACAGAGGCCGGATTGGGCCGGAGCGTCACCGAGGGCATCGCCATAACGCGTGGCTGCTGCAAGCGATGGGCCGCCACTCTCTGGCGTACACCTGCGAGGACCCGGGGCACCTTCACGTGCACGGAATGCACCGGCCCGTACCGCGTGCAGCGGCATGCCGCCAGAAGCCGCGTTTTTGGCTGTTTCGAGAGCTCGGTCGACCGCGGCCCGCTGGTCGCGCGATTGCACGAACGACCGCCGTGAAGCATCCCATCCTGCGTCTCGAGGTCCTCGCGGCAGACGGCACCGTCTCGACGGACCACGTCGTCTTCTGCCGGATGCAGGATCAGTCGGTGCGCGTCGAGGAGTGTTGTCGCTGCGTCCGGTGTACTTCCATCGAGGAAGGGACCACGCCCGCGGTGAGCTGCACGCTCCCGATCGATCCTCTCGAGCCCGCCGACGATCCCGAGGGCGAGCGCATCGAGGTCGGGAGCACGCTGACGGAAGGAACGGTGGTCTTCTCCGAAGAGGTCTCGATCGGGCGAGCGCTCGAGGTGATGTCGGAGCACGACCGTCGCTGCGTCGCCATCGTCGATGCCGGACACCGCATCGTCGGTATCGTGCACGAGGCACGCTCCACGACGCGCACACCGCGCGCCGAGCAGGGCGACGTGCGCGCCGCGATGACCTCTCCCATCGCCATCGACGAGCGGACGCCGGTGCGGACCGCGCTCAAGCTGCTCGCCGCGCATCACCTGCGCGAGGCGACGGTGGTGACGAAGCGACGAGTACCGGTCGGCATGTTCCGTGACATCGACGGCCTGCGCTGGCTGGCTGCCGCCCGGCGCGGCGCGGCGCGGCGTAGCTGACCCGCGACCTCGCTACGTCGCGAGTGAGCTACTGGCAGGCCGGGGGGTTCCCGACGCAGCTTCCCGCGTCGCAGCAGACGCCGCCCGCGCAGCTGCCTGCGCCGGTGCAGCCCACGCCGCACGTGGCCCCGCCGCAGCTCACGCGCCCGCAGGAGATCACGCCGGCGCAGCTGATGGTGGTGAACGTCGACAAGCTGTCGACGTTCGAGGCGCACGCGTTCGGACCTGCGCAGTCGACCGAGCACGCGTTGCCGGAGCAGGTGATGGGCTGCTTGCAGGTGCCCATCTCGGTGCAATGGATCTGGCAGTCCGCAGCCGTGCAGCCGATCGGACCCTTGCAGGTGGTGGCACCTCTGCAGCCGATCGTGCACTTGCTGCCGCCACATGAGATGCGCTTGGCGCACGAGTCGGCGCCGATGCAGTCGACGCTGCAGGCCGTCGACTGCGAGCAATCGACCGTCGATCCGCAGGCGCGCGCGCCGACGCAGCTCACCGCGCAGGGAATCCCGGCCGGACAGGCGATCGCGCTCGGGCAGGTGTCGGCGGCGGTGCACGTGATGGTGCACGTGCCGCTCGGAGTGCACGTACCGATACCGGCATCGGCGCAGAGGGCGGGACAGACCGCGGCAGCGTCGAGACCCGGTCTCGCATCGCCGCCGCCGTCGCTCGCGTCGCCCGTCTCGGCGGTCTTCGCGTCGGTGCCCTCACCGTCGCCGCCAGCGTCAGTCGTTGCGTCGAGAGCGGCTGCTCCGGTGTCTCCGGCGCCGAACGTCACATCGGGGAACGTGCACGCGGCCCCGAAGATCATGGCGCTTGCCGTGACGAGCACGAGGAACGGCCACCGTCTCTTGACGCGATGCCAGGCGGAGTGAGGAGAGCGCTCCGTCATTTGCACGCGGGCGGCATGCCGAGGCACGCTCCGGCATCGCAGCACACGCCGGCCTCGCAGGTGCGGGCGCCGGTGCACGTGACGTTGCACGATGTCCCCGTGCAGGCGATGGGCGCGGTGCACGAGTCAACGGACGGACACTTGACGGCGCACGTCGACGCGTCGCAGGTGATGGGCGCGGTGCACGAGCCGTCGCCGATGCAGCCGATGGCGCAGCTCGACCCGCTGCAGCCGATGGCGCCGGTGCACGAGCCTGCGCCCGCGCAGTCGATCGTGCAGGACGTTGCGCGGTGGCAGTCGATGGCCGCCGTGCACGATCCACCGGCGCACGACACCTTGCACGGAACGCCCGGCGGACACGTGACGGTAGCCGTGCACGCGCCCGCCACCGTGCAATCGATCCCGCACGTGCCTCCCGGATTGCAGGTGCCGATGCCGGCGTCCGCGCAGACCGACGCGCAGAGGGCGGCCGCGTCGGTGCCGTTCGCGTCGGCGTCGCCCGCATCCCCAGACGTCGCGTCGTCGCCGGCGCCGGCGTCGGCCGCGTCCGTCGACGCTCCTGCCTCCGGAAGCACGGCGCCTGCCTCCGCGGTGGTCGCCACGTCGACGGCGGGTACGAGCGTTCCCTCGACGACGAGCCCACAGCCGAACGCGATGAGCGGGGCGAGCACGAGGAGCGCCCGCCATCGCAGGCGACCAAGCGGCGGTCCTCTCAGCACCTCCCTGACGGTAGGCTTCGCGGGACCGAACACAACGAAGCTGCAGGTGATTCGACCAGCGGCGCCGCGCGATCGGTCAAGCATGCGCCAATCAAGAGGCTGGCTCTCGGTACCGCGCAGATTCTGCAGCCTCGCGCACGTCCTGCGCCGCCGCGGTCTCCATCACGAGCCGCCGTTTCAGATGCAGGTCGCGTGCAACCGCGACGAGGAAGATCACGAACGAGAGCGTGCCGAGGGCCTGGCCGACCGATAGCGCGATGAGCACGGGCCACACCGTGGGATCGAAGAGCGACCACACCATCAGCGGCAGCGCCACCAGCGCCAGCACACACGCGATGCGGAGCAAGCGCTCGTTGGTCGGGAACCGGAGACGCAGCTTCACTTGCGTGCCCCGCCGTCCAGCTCGAGCTCATTTCCGAGCTTGGTCATGGGGTGCGCGAAGCCGTGGCAACCGACGCTCGCGCACGACAACTTGCCGCTCTTGACCGAGTCGAGGGACGACGCGTGATCGGGGACGGCGAGCCACTGCGGCGCCGTCGTCGTGTGGCAATGCATGCAGTTTGCATTGGGCAGTGGCGCCAGGATGCGGATGCTCGGCTTCGACTCGGCGAGCGGCATCTTCCGGTACTCGGTGAGGTACAGATACACGTGCCGCATGCCGCCCATCTTGGTCAGCACGTAGCCGTACATCCCGTAGTCCTTGTGGCACGTGTAGCAATTGTTCTGGCCGAAGTACTCGTTGCGCGCGTGGACCGCAGCGAGCGACAGGCTCTTGGGATCGCCCGAGTCCTCGGCGTGCGGCAGCAT
>JAYTOQ010000753.1:0-4339 GCA_043747665.1 Polyangiaceae bacterium
AGCTGCCCGCGCGCATCGTCGATGCCGGCATCCGCAAGCACTGGTTCGACGATCCCGTCTTCCGCGCGCTGGGTCCGACCTTCGTGTGGATGTTTCAGGACGAGCGGGCCTATGCAGGGCTCGGCGCTGCCGTCGACGCCCGCTATTGCACCGATTAGAGACGCGACTGCTATCCTCTCCCCCGCGATGCCCGGGGACGTCACGGCGCGAGGCAAGGGACTGCCCGAGGTCCCCTTCGGAACCGTGGTCGGCGGTGACTACATGGTGGTGCGCTCGCTGCGTCGCGGAACGATGGGCGCGCTGTATGTTGCCGAGCAGCTGAGCACCGCCGGTCATCGCGCGCTCAAGATCCTCCGCCGCGAGTACGTCTCGGATCCCACGCTGTTCAAGCGCTTCGAGCGCGAGGCGCAGATGGCCGCGCGCATCCCGAGCGAGCACGTCACGCACATCATCGCGTCCGGCGTCGACCAGAAGCTGCAGGTGCCGTGGATCGCGATGGAGCTCCTCGAAGGCCAGACCCTCGGCGACCACGTCGACGAGGCCGGTCCCATGCCGAAGATGGTGGTCCGGCAGATCTTCGAGCAGCTCTGTCACGCCATCGCTGCCGCCCACGCCCTCGGCATCGTGCACCGTGACCTCAAGCCCGCGAACATCTTCCTCAGCCAGGCGCGGCGCGTCGGCGCCGAGAAGATGGTCAAGGTCCTCGACTTCGGCGTCGCGAGCATCATCGCCGAGAGCCTCACCATCCTCGGGTCGCCGCTTGGAACGCCCAACTGGATGTCGCCCGAGCAGACACGCGGAGAGGGCACCACCACGGCGACGGACGTGTGGGCGCTCGGATTGATTGCGTTCTACATGCTGACCGGACGCAGCTTCTGGCGGTCCGCGCTGAAGCCGGGCAACGACCTCGGCGTCATGCGCGAGATCGCCGACGAGCCGGTCCCCATCGCAGCGATGCGCGCCCTCGAGCTCGGTGCCGGCGAATGCATCCCGCGCGGCTTCAACGAGTGGTTCGCGCAGTGCGTCGCGCGCTCCCCCAACGAGCGCTTCGTGAACGCGAACGCAGCGTATGCAGCGCTCGCACAGGCCCTCGCGCCCTGAAAATGCCGTGGTAAACGCGCCGGTCACACAACACCCATCGCGTCCCGCTCGCCTGTGGCGGCTCACGCGAAAGGTCGTGCAAGGGCTCTTCGTCCATCACGCCTTCGATCACGCCGCGACGATGGCGTTCTACTTCTTCCTCGGGATGATCCCGCTACTCGTGTTCGTCGGGCTCCTGGTCGGGAACGTGGTCCAGCGCGAAGGCGCCGAGGAGCTGGCCGCGCCGCTCTATCGTGCGATGCCGCGCGCCGCGTCGGATCTCTTTCGCCACGAGCTCTACGAGATCGCCGACGCGAATGCCGGCTCGATCGCGCCGTTCAGCATCGCCGGTTTCCTGTGGCTCACCACGAACGGCGTCCACAACCTGATGGACGTCTTCGAGATCCTGGTCGGCGCGAAGCCTCGTTCGTGGCTACGCCAGCGGCTCATCGCGGTGATGTGGGTCGCGGGAACCCTCGTGGCGATCGCGGCCGTGACGTGGACGGTGCTCTGGATCAACGGCGCCGCGTCGGGGCTGAGCGCGCGTCACCTGCCAGCGCTTTTCCGCGGGTCGAGTAACTTCCTCGCGCAGGGCTGGAAGCGCTTCGGCATCCTCCTCGTGTTCGTCGCGATGCTCAGCGTGGGGCTCGCCATCTTCTATCGAACGTCGGTGCGCCATCCGCCGGGCATCCAGCGAAAGGTCTGGAGCGGGACGTTCGTCGCGCTGGCGCTGTGGGCGCTCGTGTCATGGGGCTTCGGCACGTACGTGCGGACCATCGCGCACTATGCGGTGTTCTACGGAAGCCTCGCGACGGTCGCGGTGATCCTGCTGTGGCTCTACTTGACGAGCCTCGCGCTCGTCGTCGGCGCCGAGGTGAATGCGATCCTCGAGGGCATGCGCGATCCCGCGGCCCCGCTCAGCGAGCAGCCGCCGATGGTCATTGCAGTGCCCGAAGAAGCTGGATCGGAGTAGCCCCAGGGGCTGCCGGCGGACCGCACGGTGAGCTGAAGGAGCTCATCGCCGCGGTGAATCGCCAGGGCGACGACCTCTTTTACGGGCCAAACGCGCCATCGTCGAGACCGACACGTTCCTCGGCATGAGGGCGATGGCCTTCGTCATCGGCGACTGGGACAACTACATCAGCGCGAACAATTACCGGATCCATCGCGGCTCGACGACGGGCCGCTGGTCGTTCATTCCCACCGGCACCGACCAGACGTTCCAGAAGGCGATGAACCCGTTCCGCCGGTACTCGAAGGGCAGCTTTCCGATCCTCTTCGAGAAATGCCTGGCGTCCGAGCGATGCACGGCAGGCTATCGCGATGCCATCGGCGAGGCGGTCGCCGCATTCAAGGCGCCGGCTGGTGGTCTCGCCGGGACCATGGGGCGACGCATGGATCTCATCGACGCCTTGGTGGCACTGGACACGCGCAAGCCCTACGACGCGGCGATCATGCAGAGTACACGCGTCGCGGTGAAGACGCTCATCGAAGGTCGCCCGGACGGCGTCGCGAGCGCTCTCTCGTGTGTCGCGAACGCGGACAGACGTGCATGGATGTCGCGGCGGCGGAGGACGGCGCGCAGGTTGGCGATCGTCGACGGCGCGGCCGTCTTGCAGCGCGCGTGCGCCGACAAGGCCGAGCAGCTCTTCACGATGAAGGTCGTCAACGGCGGCGTGCAGCTCGTCGCGAAGAGCTCCGGCAAGTGCCTCGACCTCGCGAGCGCCGATGTGCATGCGAACCTCACCCAGACAACGTGCTCGACGGCATCGAGCCAGCTCTGGAGCCAGCACGCGTCCCTGTTCGAGTAGTCAGCCCGAACGCGTCGCGCCCGCGGTCACACGGCGGCCGTCACGCCCGTGACTCGCCGCGGACGCGGCCGAACGGTCGAGCGTCGTGCCGTTGACGCTGCGCAAGAGCGCGTCCGTGGGGTGAATTCTGCCCTGAATCAAGGCACTCCGTGCCCGCAGCGGCGTGTCGGCGGACCGCGCATCGCTGCAACGTGGCTTGTTCCGGCGCCTGCAATGAGGCTCACCATGCATCACGACGAAGCGCAGGTCGGTCGGTTCTCGGCATTCTTCGCCACGGCGGCGACGCTCTTCGGCGTGCTCGGCCTCGTCACCGTCGCCCAGGCGTCCGATGCCCGCGTCGGCACCGCCTCTGCGGCCCGGACCTTCGAGGCGCCCTCGGTGCGCCAGGGCGTGATGAGCGAGCGCCTTCGCGACTGCGTCACCTTCGAGCGCGCCAGCGGCGAAGGCTTCGTGGTCGTCGCCTCTTCGCGCTGAGCGCTGAGCGCGCAACGCTGGCGCACGCCGCCGCGTCGCCGAGTCTGCCCCAACAAACGAAGACCGAGCTATGCTCCCAGCCAATGGCTCAAGGCACGAAAGCAACAATCGTCGCGTTCCAGCGCGAGCAAGGATTCGGACGCGTCACCGTCGAAGGTCAGGGCGAGCTGCCGTTCGATGCAGTGGTCGCGCAGCCCCATCCCGACAAGCTGCTTCCGGGCACCGCGGTGATGGTCGAGGTCGGTCCCTCGCGCATCCCGGGCAAGCTCAAGATCGTGAAGCTCTGGATCGGCGACGCGCCGCCCTGACGAGGCCGAGCGCAGCGCCGAGCACGAGCAACGTCGCTCCGCTGTCGTTGCCGACCATCACGTTGCACGACGACGGCGTGCTTCCGGGCGTGAACTTCGTGCCCGCGCCGCTGCCGCCGCCGCCGCCGCCGCCGCTGCCGCTCGATGCGCCGCTGCTCGAGCCCGCGTCGCCCGTCGACGCACCGCGCACCGCCGATGCCCGCGCCGTCGAGGCCGAAGAACTTCGCCGCATAGTACGTCGAGCAGATCCCCGCGCTGAGGATGTATGCGCCGGCCTTGCCGCATTTCGCTCCGCCGGGCTGGGCCGGATCGATGGGCGCGGAAGGCGCGACCTCGGTGCCGTGGCTCTGTCCGGTGATCGTGTACGTCTCGACGAGCGTCTTGCCCGACGCGTCCTTGTACGCGGCGTGCGGGAAGCCATCGACGCTGTCGTTGGCGTCGGCAGTCTGGTCGATGCCGTTGGCGTTGGCGTTGGTCCACTGCTTCACGAGCTCGGTCTGGTTCGCGTTGTTCACCACCGAGTCGGAGGTGCCGTGCCAGATCGAGACGCGCGGGTAGGGGCCCTTGAAGCTCGGCGCCGCGGTGCGCACGAGATCGCCCCACTGCGCCGGGGTCCGCGAGAGGTAGGCGTCGGCGCCCGTGTAGCTCTTCAAGCACTCGCCCGCC
>JAYTOQ010000754.1:0-3920 GCA_043747665.1 Polyangiaceae bacterium
CCGCTGGCAGGTCGTCGGGGATATCGCAGACGAGCTCCACGCCGGCGCCGCTCGCCTGAGGCGAGAGGTCGTCGAGGACCTCGGTAACCATCGAGTGCACCGAGCAGGCCTGCGGCGTCACCGAGATGCGCCCGGCGTCGATGGCGGCGACGTCGAGTAGATCGGCGACGAGCTTGAGCATGCGCCTCGCGGAGCGCTCGATCAGCTCGAGCTGCGACCGTCCTCGCTGCCTGCGTTCGGCGGAAGCGGCGGGCATTCCTTCGAGCACGCGCGCAACGCTCATGAGGATGACGCAGAACGAGTTCTTGAGATCGTGCGAGACCATCGAGAGCACTTGCTCGCGCTGCCGCGACGACTCGATGGCTGCGAGGTAAAGACGACCGTTCTCGATGGCGATGGCCACGCGGCGCGCGAGCTCCTCGACGACCGAGATCGGGATCGGGGGGCGGTGCGGCAGCGAGCCGAAGACGGTCATCACGCCCATCACCGACATGCCGTTGGTGGAGATCGGCACCGATACGATCCAGTCCACGCCGAGCGCACGCCGGGCCTGCGATGCGACGACGCGCGAGCGCGCATCACCCTCGGGAATGTTGGGCGAGACCTTTGCCGTCGCGACCGCGCTGCGGTAGCGCATCACGTCGGCGACCAGGGGGAACACCGACGAGGCGACCGTTCCCTCGTCCATGTTCGGGACATAGGCGATGCGCTCGAGGCCGAGCTCTTCCTCGACATCGATGACGCAACCCGTGGCGAGCTGGTCCGCCACCAGGCGCGCCACATGACGAAGCCCAGCCCGGTAGTCGAACGTCGAAAGCAACGCTGCTGTGGCGTCGGAAGCGGCGCGTAGGAAGCGCGCCGAGCTTTCGGCAGCGACACGCGCGCGTCGTTCCTCGACGAGGCGGCGATCCGCGGTGCAGGCCAGAAGGTTCGCATGGTCGCGCGCCACGAAGACCTGGCGGAGCTGCTCGGCGCGCACCAGCACTCCGGCGAGGTGCCGGGCGATGGATGCGGCGAGCGCGACGGCGGCCTCGTCGACCGCCGCCGTGGGGGCGATGGTGAACAGCCCAAGAACAGCGCCGTCATCGGCAGTCACGGGCAACGAGAGCCATGGCTGCCCGTGCGACGCGCCCTCGAGAGCCACGTCGAGCTCGACGTCGCTCTTGAAGTAGTCGAGCAAGGCCTCGGCCGCGGCCGCGACCCGGGAGCGGTCGAGCGGGGAGCCCGCGCTCGTCCACACGAGCGAAGGCTCCGCGGCCTTCACCGAAGAGATGGCGACGGCGTCCACGGGAAGGACGCTCTCGACTACCTGGACCAGGCGAGCAAATGCGTCACGCGGTGAGCTTGCGCTGCGTAGCAGCTCGCCAACCTCGTTCATCGCGGCGACCTCTCGTCGTGGCGGTGCCGGCGGCGGCACGCGCAGTGGTAGATGCTTTGCGGGCATCACGAGCCGAGGCTGCATGCCGGACTCGTGCTTACGCGCCGGCCGGATGTCACGTGCGTCGATTACGTCGCGATCAGCGACGCTGCGATCTGCCGTGCTCATGGCGTCCTCCGTTCATCATCGCGACCATCGCGACCATCGCGACCATCGCGACGATTCGGCGACGAGCGAAGCAAGACGAGGGCCGGTGACTCTTCCGCGGCAGCCGCGAGCGCGGCATGAAGCGCAGGCGTGAGCGCGCTCGCCGTGAGCTCACCCAAAACGTGCAGGACCTCCACGAGCACGCACGCTACCGCGGCGCGTAGATCGACACGCGGGGCGGATGGATTCGTGAGCTCGATCGTTCCCGCGTCGGTGACATGAAGGCCGATCTGCACGAGCTCGGTGTGTCGTCGTTCGCTGGTGTGGAGCGCGCGCTGGACGATCGCCGTGAGTGTCACGTCGCCCAGGCTCGGGCGCGCTCGCTGCCAGATGCCGCGAAGGCCAGCGAGCAGGAGCGCGGTCAATGCCGTCTTGTCGGCGTTGCTCGCATCGCGCGAGGTGAGCCATGCGTCGACGCATTGCTCGTGAAGCAGCCGTGTGTGGTCCGTCATTTTCCAATGCCCCCCCCGGGCCACCGCGACGTTTCGCAGCGCGTCGAAGTTCGAGTTACCTCCCGCTTAGGAGTGCGTCAATGTCGTGCCCAAGAGTCCCGCAATTTGCATATCCAGGACTGGCAATTTGCAAACTGCATGGGTGAGGCTCGTTCGACTAACGAAAAGGAAGGGCTTGATGATGGTCGGGATAGCGATCGCAATTCGCGAATGGCAAGTTGGGGATACGTTTCAGTTTTGCCATTTCTGCTGCCAGCGATAGAGCGTGGACAAGTCGATGCCCAGGATCTTCGCCGCCCGAGCCTTGTTGCCCTCAGTGTGGGCAAGGACTGCGTCGACGTGCCGGTGGACGAGGTCATCGATGCAGCACAGCTCCTCGGTGGTGCGCTCGCGCGGCGGACCGTCCGTCGAGGGTGTGAGCTCGTCGTCGACGAGCGCCAGGTGACGCGGCTCTAGGCGGTCTGCGAGCGCCAGCACCACGAGCCGCTCGATCGTGCTCTGCAGCTCGCGGACGTTCCCGGGCCAGCTCCCGTGGCTCAGGAGCTCGAGGAGCTCAGGGCTCATCGAGCTGACGGGGGATTGCGGTGCTCGCTCTTTCGCGCGCTCGAAGAAGCTGTCCGCGAGCTGCGGAATGTCCACGGCCCGGGAGCGCAGCGGCGGCACGGTGATGGTGATGACATTGAGGCGGTAATAGAGGTCGTCGCGGAAGCGCCCATCGCGGACGAGATCCGGCAAGCGGCGGTGGGTCGCCGCCACGATGCGCACGTCGACACGCTGCATGCGGTCCCCGCCGACGGCGCGGATCTCCCCGGCCTGCAGCACGCGCAGCAGCTTCGATTGCAGGCCGATCGGCATGTCGCCGATCTCGTCGAGGAGCAGCGTGCCGCCGTCGGCCTCGGTGAGCAGGCCGCGATGAGCCTGCGTTGCGCCCGTGAAGGCGCCGCGGACGTGACCGAACATCTCGCTCTCGAGGAGCGTCTCCGGAATGGCGGCCGCGTTCACCGTGACGAATGGCCTCGAACGCCGCGGGCTACACGCGTGAATGGCGCGCGCGACGAGCTCCTTCCCGGTGCCGGTCTCGCCGACCACGAGGACCGGCGAAGCGGCTGCTCCCACGAGCTCGATGCGAGCGCGCAGGTCGCGCATCGCGGGGCTGTCCCCGATCAGCTCCTCGGTCCCGGAAGGGAGCGATTTTCGGGAGGCCGGTGGGCGCTCCGCGCGCACGCGCGTCATCACAGCTTGATCGACGATGCGCCGGAGCTCGACGGCGTCACACGGCTTGGTGAGGTACTGGAAAGCGCCGCGCTTGACGGCCTCCACCGCCGCCGCGATCGATCCCTCCGCGGTCATCAGGATGACCGGCAAGTCGGCCTGCACGCGTCTGAGCCTGGTCATCAGCTCGACGCCGTCCATGCCTGCCATGCGGATGTCGCTGACGACCGCATCGAACTCGTACTGGCGGCACGCGGCGATCGCCGCTTCACCGTTTGCAGCGAGCTCGCATCGGCATCGTTCCGCCGTGAGAGCGTCCGCAATGCAACGCGCCATCTCGGGGTCGTCATCGACCACGAGAATGAATCGATCCTGCATCTCTGTTCCCCCCCCCGGGGCAATCGAAGGTTATCGCGGGTCACGAAATCGAATTTGCGAAATGCGTACCCGCACGACGCGACCCCAAGTTGCATTGTGCAACGTAATCGACTGGGACGGCTGTGGAGTCTTCGTCAAATAAACCGTCCGCCCGGTTGGACACTCGCCGGGGGCCTGGTCCGCCACGTGCTTGTGCGTGCGGCGACGATGATCGGATGACACGAAAGGGTGGGGGTAACAGAGATGACAAAGAGGCACGTGATCGAGATTCTTTATACCGAGCGGTGCAAGTT
>JAYTOQ010000755.1:0-4337 GCA_043747665.1 Polyangiaceae bacterium
GCCGGCCTGGTGCAGCGTGTCGACGAGGACCATGAGATCCGTCGGTGAGCCATAACGGCTGGTGGCCGCGAAGAAGCCGGTCACGCCGTAGCCCCATGAGCCGTAGAACGGATGCTCCAGCAGCGGCATGAGCTCGACATGCGTGAAGCCCATCGCCTTCGCATGCGCCGCGAGCGGAGCGGCGATCTCGCGATACCCGAGGTGACGATCGCCCTCTTCGACCTTGCGACGCCAGGAGCCGAGGTGCACCTCGTAGATGCTCATCGGCCGGTCCGAGCGTGCATTTTGCACGCGTTTCTCCATCCACGCGTCGTCGCCCCAGGCATGGCCCAGCGAGCTCACGATCGAGGCGTTGCCGGGCGGGAGCTCCGCGCTGACGCCGAAGGGGTCGGTCTTGTCGAACGGCTCCTGGGCTCCGGTGCCTGCCGGCGTGATCCGGTACTTGTAGCGATGGGCCGGCAAGACGCCTCGGACGCGCGCCGCGTGGATCCCCGTGCTCCCGACCGGCGAAAGCAAGCCCGCCTCGGCCTTCCATTCATTGAAGTCCCCGACGACGCTCACGCTCGCGGCCCCCGGCGCCCACACCGCAAAGTCGGTCGCGCCGTCATGATGCGGATGCGCCCCGAGCAGCGCGTGCGCATGCGTGGCCTTCCCGCCGGAGAACGCGATCACCGCAGGCGAGCGCGGATCGAGCATGCTCCGCGACACCTGCGCGTGCGCGCGCGCGCGCGCGTCGAGACCCGCCGCCGGCGGAGTGGTGGGCGAAGGCTTGGTGATCGGAACGGGCGTATTCCCGGACCGCGCACTCGCGCTCTCCGTCTCCCTCGTGGCCGTGGCCGTGGCCGTGGCCGTGGCCGTGGCCGTCTTTCCCTCTCCCTCTCGCTCTCCGTCCCCGCCAGCGAGAATCTCCCTCACTCCCTCGAGCGGTATGTCCACCCAGTCGGGCCGGTTGTTCATCTCGTAGCCGACCTCGTAGATGCCCCTCTCGAAGAGGTAGAGATCGAGCAGACAGCACGTGCTCGCCGCGTCCCCCGGCACCACGTTCGTGCCCGAGACGGCCCCGAGCCACCCGCGCACGAACGACGCCGCCACCGCGCGATGCCAGAACGAAGCCCACGGCGCGAGCGCGGCTCGTGCGCTCTCCGGCCGCGCCCGCAGCGCCGAGACCGACGCATAGTGGAACGAGCGCAGCATGCCCGCGACGTCGACGAGCGGCGAGCGCATCGCCTTGCGCTCCTCGAGCGTGCGCGCGGGCTCGCCTTCGAAGTCGATGAGCACGAAGTCGTCGCCGGTGAACAGCACCTGGCCAAGGTGGAGATCGCCGTGCACGCGCATCATCACGCCCGCGTCGCGGAGGCGCGCAGCTTGCGTGAGCCGCGCATCGATCCTGCGCACGCCCGCGCGAATGGCGGCGAGCGCCTGCCGCGCTGGGTCGGAGATCGCCGCGCCTCTTGCGCCGAGGCCGTCGAGGGCGCGCCGGAGATCGGAGCGCGCGGCCTCCACGAGGCGCTCGCGCGTCTCGCGATCGAGCCGCACGGGTGCGAACGCCGGATCATCGACGCGCGATGCGAGCGCGACGTGCATCTCGCCGACGCGCCGTCCCAGCCTCTCTGCGAGCGGCCCGTAGGCACCGAGGGCGGTCGCCGCCTCGTCCGGGAGCGCCGACGACGCGCGCGTGACCATGTCGCCCGGCGGCAAGCGCGGCGGCGCCGCGTCACGATGCGCTGCCGAGGCCAGCCATTCGTCGAGGACCTCGAGCGCGTGCGTCCAGGCGTCGCCGCGATTGGGCACGAACGCGTGCAAGAGGCCCACGGTGCACGGAGCGGCGTCGCCGCGGCGCAGCTCGATCCAGCCCTGGAGCGCCGGCGTGTGCGGGTAGCGAACCGCGGTGAGAAAGCGTCCCAGCTCGAGGTCCGGGCTCTCGCCGGCATCGATCTTCCGCACCACCTTGCCGACGTAGCGCTCGCCGAAGAGGACGCTCGTGTTGGTCTGCTCGCTGTCGACGGGCCGTGCCGCAAGGCCGTCCGCCTTCACGCGTCCGATGGAGTGGAACACGAGCGAGGCGCCGGCATCCTCGAGCGTCGCGCCGCGCGCGATCGCCGCGAGAAGCTCGCCGAGGAAGCTCTCCAGGGCCAGCGCATCGACGACGAAGCCCTCGCGCACCTCTCGCGCGCCGCCTACGACACGCAGCGGGAGCACCAGCGCATGCGGGCGTCGTGCGCGCAGGCGCGTCGCCTCTTCGTTGGAGACGAACGCGAGCGGCACCACATAGGTGTCGCGCTCGCCGTCGTCCAGGGTCAGGTCGGCGATGACGATAAACGCGAGCTCCGAGCCATAAGCCAGGGGAAAAGCCGCCGTTATGCGTGTGCTCTGCACGCGTCGCGTCTTCGTGCGGTACCAGCGCCGAGCGCTGACGTACGCGGGCAGCGCGCGCTCGAGAGCCGCGCGCGCGCTGCCCTCGAGGAGCGCATCCCAGCGCGACGGGACTTCCATCATGGTGTCTTGGGGAGCGGTGTGGCTTGTCATAGGAAGTACTCGAAGTCCTGCTCGGAGCGGACCTTGCGACGGACGACGAACAGGCTCGCCGGGAAGAGGGCAGGATCGAGCTCGACGTAGTTTCGCGCGCCCGTCCACAGGTAGCGAGCATTGGAGAGCACGTCGTGGACCTGGAAGCTTTCCGCGGGGCCGACGCCCAGCGCCTCGAGGTCGAGCTGGATCCACCCGCCGTGCTTGTGGCGCGGGTCCATGTTGGTCACCACGAGCACCACGCTCGAGCGATCGTCCGAGACCTTGCTGAACGCCAGGAGCGCGTCGTTGTCGGTCTCATGGAACGTGAGGCGGTTGGTCTGCTGGAGCGCGGCGTTCTCGCGCCGAACGCGGTTCACCAGCGCGATGACGTCACGCAGAGAGCGCGGGTCGTCGAGGTTCCACGCGCGGAGCTGGAACTTCTCGCTGTCGATGTACTCCTCGGCGCCGGGTCGCGGTACGTGCTCCATCAGCTCGAAGCTCGGGCCGTACATCCCCCAGTTGCTCGAGAGGGTCGCGGCGAGCACGAGCCGCAGGAGGAACGTGGGGCGCTCGCCGTGCTGAAGGTGCTCGGGGAGGATGTCGGGGGTGTTGGGCCAGAGGTTCGGGCGATAGTGCTCGGAGACCGGCGGCCTGCTGATCTCGGTGAGATAGGCCTGGAATTCGGCCTTCGTGTTGCGCCATGTGAAGTACGTGTACGACTGCGAGAACCCGCTCTTCGAAAGCGCGTACATCAGCTTGGGGCGCGTGAACGCCTCCGCGAGGAAGATGACCTCGGGATGGCGCGACTTGATCTCGCCGATGCACCATTCCCAGAAGCGGAGCGCCTTCGTGTGCGGGTTGTCGACCCGGAAGACCTTCACGCCGCGCGCCACCCAGAAGAGGAAGACGTCGAGGAGCTCCGTCCACAGCCCTTCCCAGTCCTCGCACTCGAAGTCGAAGGGATAGACGTCCTGGTACTTCTTGGGCGGGTTCTCCGCGTACTGAATGGTGCCGTCGGGCCGCTGCACGAACCAGTCGGGGTGGTCCTTCACGTACGGATGATCGGGCGACGCCTGGAACGCGATGTCGAGCGCCACCTCGAGCTTCCGCTCGCGCGCGGTAGCGACCAGTCGCTCGAAGTCGCCGATGGTGCCAAGCGCAGGATGCACGGACTTGTGCCCGCCCTCCGCGGCGCCGATCGCCCACGGGCTCCCGGGATCGTCGCGCCCGGCGGTGAGCGTGTTGTTCGGCCCCTTGCGGAACGCGCGGCCGATGGGATGGATGGGAGGCAGATAGAGGACGTCGAAGCCCATCGAGGCGACGTAGTCGAGTCGCCTCTCGACGTCGGCGAAGGTGCCGTGCACGCCGCGCTCGCCACACGATCGCGGGAAGAGCTCGTACCAC
The DNA here is from genome assembly GCA_043747665.1 of Polyangiaceae bacterium. Classification (GTDB taxonomy): domain Bacteria; phylum Myxococcota_A; class Polyangia; order Polyangiales; family Polyangiaceae; genus Labilithrix. Next base: position 3,913 of record JAYTOQ010000755.1, read on the forward strand.
GCGCTGAACCGCGCGATGGCGGGGTCGACGACGATCCGCAACACGCGATCGGAGGGCGTCGCGTTCGCGAAATCCGGCGCCTCTGCCATCGCCCTCACCACGAGATCGCCGGTGGCGGCCGCCATTCGCTCGGCGATGGCACGCTTCTCGTCGCGCGCGCCGCGCGCCGCATCCTCGAGGAGCGCAGCGACACCTGGCGCCTCCTTCGCGGCGCGCGCGGCGCCGTCGGCAAGGAGCCGCGCGCCGATGAGTAGCTCCACGGCGATCTCCTGCCCCGCCGCCTGCTTCTTCTCGGTGCCCTTCCGCCACGTCGTGAAGGCGTCGACCCAGGCCTCGAAGGCTACCTCCCACACGCCGATCTCCGAGGCGACGAACGATGCTCGCCAGCGATCGTTCGTGGTCGAAACGAGCGGGGCAACCTGCCA
>JAYTOQ010000756.1:0-5542 GCA_043747665.1 Polyangiaceae bacterium
TCGAGGAAGAACCCCGGACCGCTCGCCGTGCCACCGACTGCGACGCTCATCGGGATCTCAGTCGAAGTACGCCTTCACGTCCCGGCGCAGCAGCATGTAGAGGAGGAAGCCACCGAAGGGCCACGCGAAGCACGACACCATGCAGGTCGCCGCGAAGGCGATCGACGACCAGCGCGCCACCTTGGTCCGCTTGCCGAGGGCCCACGCATTGACGAGGCCCCAGGTTCCGATCACCAGCACGTAGACGATCCCGCCGACGAGGCCGGTGATCCGCCACTCGTGCATCGTCTCGTCGGAGACGGCGAAGACCGGCGGCAGCTTGTAGTAGGCGAACTGCAGCATGAGCAGCGTGAACGAGATCGCGGTCATGACCGCGACGCCGATCTGGATGTGCGCGCAACTCTTCACGGCCTGGCGCGTGACGTCGATCGGCGTGGCCGGTGCAGGCGCTACGTTCTCCCGGTACATCGCCTCATCCTAGAGCGAAACCCGGGTAGCGTGCATGGGCACGGAGCCATTCTTGTCGGAGTCGATCCGATCGGGCGCCAGGGCCGCGCCGATCGGGGGCTCCTTGCCGTACGGCACGCCGCGAGCGCAGCACCGCGGGCCGCAGCCCCACTCATGCGGAAGGAGATCAATAAGTCCGTCGCGGCTAGCCATCTATTCGCCCCGCACGGGCGGATCGCTCTATTCCTGGTGATCATGGGTGACAAAGCCGTGGTCCCGACGAAGTGCGACGCTTGTGGCGCAGAGCGCGAGCTCGTTCGCAGCGGCGAGCGCACCGCTGCGCGCTGCGATTCGTGCGGCAAGGTCGAGGACGTCGACATCGTCTGCGCGGCGCAAAAGAAGTGGACGGTGGTCGAGCCCGACGGCGCCGTCCGTTCGTACGCGAGCCGTGAAGCCGTGGTCGCTGCGCTGCAGGCGCCCGTCGCGAAGAAGAACGAGATCGAGGATGACGTGCTGTCCGTGCGTGATCTGGAGGTAATCGCGGTGCCGCCGCTGCCCGCGACCGCGCGGACGTCGCGTGCGCCGGCGGCGCCGAGCGGTCCGCCGCCACCGCTGCCGCCGCCGAAGGCGCGCATTCTCACGACGCTCGCGCCGCCCTCGCGCCACGATGGGCCCGCGCCGCCTCCGCCGTCGATCGACGCGCCCGTGATCGATACGCCCGCGCCCGCGGCTGCCGCGGCGGCTCCTGCAACGACGCCGATGCCGGCGAAGACGAAGGAAGGCAACGAGGGCAAGGAGGACGCGCCGTCGAAGGCGCCGCCCAAGCCGCCGGCGAGGCCCGAGGTCGCGACCGCGAAGGATGTCGTGCCGTCGACACCTCCGCGCGCCAAGGACGAAGCCGAGGCTTCGAAGCGCGGCTGGTTCTTGCCCGTGGCCGCGGTGGCGGTCGTCGCGGGCAGCGTCGCGTTTGCGTTCCGTGGCGCGCCCGCCAACGAGACCACCGCGCCGACCGCAGCCGACGCTGCCGCGGTCGACGTGAAGGTGAGCTCGTCATCATCGGCATCCCCTGCGGCCGCGGCGAGCGCGATGGCGAGCGGCGCGCCTTCGTCGAGCGCTTCGAGCAACGCATCGGCGAGCGCATCGACCACCGCGCCGCCCGACAAGGCGACCGCGGCCGATCCCGGCGCGAAGACCACCGCCGCCGGCGGAGGCGGAGCAGCAGGCGGTGCCGCGGGCGACTCGCCGGCTGTGGCGCTCGGCTCGCTCCCGCTTTCGGAGCTGCTCACGCGAGGATCGGCTGCGCGACGCAGCGGTGACAACGCGCGCGCGCGCGCCTTGCTCGAACGCGCGCTCGTGGTGAGCCCGGGCAACGTGGAGGCGCTGTCGGGTCTCGCCGATATGGCGCGCGGGACGGGCGATCTCGCAGGCGCGAAGGCGAGCTACGAGCGTGCGCTCGCGACGAGCCCGGGCTTCTCGCCCGCGCTGCTGGGCCTCGCCGATACCGAGTGGGACCTCGGCGATCGCGCGAGCGCGCAGCGGCACTATCGGACCCTGGTCGCCAACGGCGGCTCGGCACCGGAGCGCGCCAAGACGCGCGCGACGGGAGCGACAGGGCCGTCCGGCCCGGCGACGACGTCGCCGCCGACGACGCCGGCGAACACGGTGCGCCCGATCACGTCCGCGGATCTGCCGCCGCCGGCCGCCCCCGCGCCCAAGCCCTGAGCGTGCTCTCGCGCGCTCGGGGCCTGCGACGCGAGGCGCCGGCGTTCACCGTTCTCTTTGCAGGTTCACGGTCTGCGTTTCGCGTTTCGCCTACCGCAAAGGGCCTCAGGCTTGCGGTCGTGGGGCCGGCCGACTCGCGCTCTGCTCCTTCATCAGGCGTTCGATGGGCGGAACCGCGCCCATGATCTGGAGAAAGAGCAACGAGTCGTAGCTCTCGTGATGCTCCACGATCTTGCCGCCCGCGATTCGATCGAGCGTGATTCCGCGGATCTCCCCGCGGTTGTTCGTGGGCGCAATACCCATGAAGATCCCGCGGTGCGTGCCGCGCGCCGTCCAGCGCGTGTAGACACGGTCGCCGGACGTGCCGATGTCCTCGATGGTCAGTCGGAGATCGGGGAATGCCCCACGAAACGCCTGCACTTGTGCGCGCAGCGCGTCGAGCCCTCGGACGTCGCCCACGATCGGCTCGACCGCGACGTACTTGTCCGAGACGAGCTCGTCGACGACCCCGAGATTCCCCTTGTTCCAGACTTCTTCGATGAAGCGACGCACGAGCCCCATGTTGTCCATAGCCATTTCGATTTCATCCTCTCTGCCCGAAGGCGGTCGGCGCGGTACAAGCGTCGTGCCAGCGCGCGCTGCGGTGACGAGTGCGGAATGGCGCCCACCACGATGCGTGCACCACGCACGAGCTGGCCGTGTGAGATCGGCGGCAACCGGGAGGGGTCCACGATGCCGAGAGTGAACAAGGTCGTTGGTGGCGTGCTCGTGATAATCGCCTTTGCCGTCCTCGGACAGGGATGCTGCGGACGCCGCAGGCCTGCGCGCCACTCGGCTTCGCTCTCCGAACCAGGCCCGCAGACCGCGCCCGCGACGACGCCCACGACGAACTAGCCCGTCCTCGAGCCGTCGAAGTGCCCTACTATCCTCCGCTCTCCAGGGAGGCACGAAGATGGGCGAGCTCGAGATCGGAATGGTTGGGTTGGGCGTGATGGGCCAGAACCTGGCCCTGAACATCGACGAAAAAGGGTTCTCCTGCGCCGGCTGGGATGCGTGGCCGGAGCCGGTCGACAAGTTCGTCGCGAAGGCGCAGCGCGAAGGCGCCAAGCAGATCCAGGGGTTCAAGGACCTCAAGGACTTCGTCGCCTCGCTCCGGCGTCCGCGCCGGATCATTCTCCTCGTAAAGGCCGGCGATGTGGTCGACAAGACCATCGCGGGTCTGCTTCCGCTGCTCGAGAAGGACGACATGATCGTCGACTCGGGCAACGAGTACTTCCACAACACCGAGCGCCGCGCGAAGGAGCTCGCCCCCAAGGGGATCCGCTTCTTCGGCATGGGCGTGTCGGGCGGTGAAGAGGGCGCGCGTCACGGTCCGTCGATGATGCCCGGCGGCGATCGCGCGGGTTACGACGACATGGCGCCGATCCTCACGAAGATCGCCGCGCAAGCCGACGGCCCGTGCGTCACGTACTGCGGACCCGGCGGCGCCGGTCACTACGTGAAGATGGTGCACAACGGCATCGAGTACGGCGACATGCAGCTCATCGCCGAGACCTACGACGTCCTCAAGAACATCGGCGGTCTCTCCAACGTAGAGCTCGCGGACACGTTTGCAGAGTGGAACCAGGGCGAGCTCCAGTCGTTCCTCATCGAGATCACTGCCAACATCTTCCGCAAGAAAGATCCCGAGACCGGCAACGACCTCATCGACATGATCGTCGACGCGGCGGCCGCCAAGGGCACCGGCAAGTGGACCGTGCAGGACGCCGCCGAGATCGGCTCGCCCATCCCGGTCATCGCCGCATCGGTCGAGGCGCGTCTGATCTCGTCCGACAAGGCCGGCCGCGCGGTCACCACCAAGCTGCTCGCCGGACCATCCGCGCGGCAGGGGCTCTCCGGCGCCGACAAGAAGAAGCTCATCGCCGACGTCCGGGCGGCGCTCTACGCGGCGAAGGCGTGCAGCTACGCGCAGGGCATGAACCTCCTCCGCAGCGCGTCGAACGTCCGCGAGTGGGGCATCAACCTCGGCGAGCTCGCCCGTATCTGGAAGGCCGGCTGCATCATCCGCGCGCAGTTCCTGGGCCGCATCAAGGAGGCCTACGACCGCGACGCCAACCTCACCAACCTGCTGATCGACTCGGGCTTCCGCAAGGAGCTCGGCGAGCGGCAGGATGGCTGGCGCAGCACCGTCGCTCAGGCCGTCGCCGCGGGCGTTCCGGTGATGGCGATGGGCAGCGCGCTCGGCTACTACGACTCGATCCGTCGCGAACGGCTGCCGGCGAACCTCACGCAGGCGCAGCGCGACTACTTCGGATCGCACACGTACGAGCGCATCGACAAGCCGGGCTCCTTCCACACGGAGTGGACCGCGAAGTAGGCCGGGCATGGCCAACGCTCCGCTTCCGTCTCTCGTCATCCGCAGCACCGGCGCGTCGGCGCCCGATAGCGCCCCGCCGAGTGAGCCGTGCGTGATGCTGGTGTTCGGCGCCTCCGGTGATCTCACGAAGCGTCTTCTCGTCCCGGCACTCTACAACCTCGCGTGCGACGGGCTCCTCTCCGAGAACTTCGCGCTGCTCGGCACGGCGATGGACGCGCTCGACACCGCGTCGTTCCGCGCGCGCATGAGCGAGGACATCAAGAAGTTCCACACGCGCAAGGAGTTCGACCCGAAGGTCTGGGAGGACCTCGTCAACCGCTTCTATTACGTGCCCGGCGGCTTCACCGAGATGGCGCTCTTCGAGACGCTGAAGACGGAGGTGAAGAAGCTCGACCTTCTCTATGGCGCCGGTGGCAACGTCCTCTTCTACTTCGCGGTCGCGCCGCGCTTCTTTGGCCTGCTCTGCGACAACCTCCACAAGTCGAATTTCAAGGCCGGTCCGGGCTGGAAGCGCATCATCGTCGAGAAGCCGTTCGGCACCGATCTCGCGTCGGCGCTGAAGCTCAACGAGGACGTGCTCGCACACTGGCAGGAGAACCAGATCTATCGAGTCGATCACTACCTCGGCAAGGAGACCGTCCAGAACCTCCTCGCGTTTCGGTTCTCGAACGGCATGTTCGAGCCGCTGTGGAACAAGAACTACATCGACAACATCCAGTTCAACGTCTCCGAGGCGGTCGATGTCGAGGCCCGCGGCGGCTACTACGACTCGTCGGGCGTGCTCCGCGACATGATGCAGAACCACATGTTCCAGATGCTCGCGTATCTGTGCATGGAGGTGCCTGGCTCGTTCCAGCCGGACGCGATCCGCAACGAGAAGGCGAAGCTGCTCCAGTCGGTGCGGAGCTACACGCCGGAGGAGGTCGCGCGCTTCGTGGTGCGCGGGCAATACGGCCCCGCGCTGGATGCTGATGGCGCGCCGGTGAAGCCCGGCTA
>JAYTOQ010000757.1:0-2079 GCA_043747665.1 Polyangiaceae bacterium
TCCGCGCACGAGCGCGACGCCGCCGAGACCGAGACCGACGAGCGCGATGACCGCGCCGATGCCGACGAAGAGCGCGACTGGCGACTTCTTCGGGACGCCGTTGCCGTCCATGCCCGAGTACGTGTTCGCCACGGGGTTGCCGGTGGTGTTCTGCGGCCCTCCCTGCATGTAGCCGGGCTGACTCTGATGATGCGGATGGCCTTGCGGCGGCGACCCCATCGGCGGGCCGCCGTGCTGCGCGCCCTGGTGACCGGGCCCGCCGACGCCCGGCTGCGATCCGTGCATGCCGGGAGGCGTATGCATGGGGTTCGGCGTCTGCATCTGCATGTGCGCTGTCTGTACGCCGGGCTGCGGCGTGTTCGGCACGTGCGCGTAGAGCTCGGTGCCGGGCGCGTTGACCATCATCGCGGTGGCTCCGACGGGACGCTCGCTGTTGCGATTGAGGCGGCCGCGCTCGGTGACGTCGGTGTTTGCGGACTGCCCGAGCGCGATGCTGAGCGACTCGGCGAAGGCCTTCGCGGTGAGGTAACGGTTCTCGACCGGGCGCTCCGATGCCTTCGCCCACCACCCGTCGAACCCGACCGGAAGGTGCGGGTTGTACTCCGACGGGGTCGGCACCTTTTGCACGATGATCTTCACGAGGAGATCGCCGAGGGCTTCGCTCTCGAACGGCAGCCGCCCGGTGAGGCACTGAAAGACGATGACCGCGAGCGACCAGAGATCGCTCCGCGCATCGACCGACTTGATGCCCTGCGCCTGCTCCGGGCTCATGTAATACGGCGTACCGAGCATCGCGCCGGTCTTCGTGTTCCCGCCGTCGAGGGCGGCCGCCGACTTGGCGACGCCGAAGTCGAGGATCTTGACGATGTCGCGCTCGTCGTCCTTCACGATGAAGATGTTGTCGGGCTTGAGATCGCGATGGACGACGCCGGCTTGGTGCGCGCGCGTCAGCGCACGACAGACCTCCTGCACGACGAAGTTCACCTCCGGCGCCGAGAGCTTGCCGCCGCGACGCGCGAGGCGCTTGCCGAGGTCCTCGCCCTCGAGGAGCTCCATCGCGATGTACGGACGTCCTTCCCAGACGCCGTGGTCGAAGATCTGCACGACGTTGGGGCTACGGAGCTGAGCCGCTGCCTTGGCCTCGCGCTCGAACCGATGATGCGCCTCGGCGACGTTCGCGAGCTCGCCCTCGATGAACTTGACGGCGCACGGCGTATCGAGCCCGAGGTGCAGGGCCTGCCAGACTGATCCCATGCCTCCGCGGCCGATCATCTTCACCAGGCGGAAGCGATCCGCCACGACCATGTTTTCTTGAAGTTCAGCCATACGGGAGCCCTCTCAGCGTAACAGCGGCAACGGCTCCGCGGAAGGAACCGGAACGGATGACGAGGAGCTTGCATCCATAAGTGGTTGCGGGTCCCTCATCGTGGCTACCTCCCCCCAGACGGCGCGCACAGAAGACGGCCCCTTGGCGTTCACTCTTGCTACCAGCGCATGAGGACGCACAATGGGGGAGCCGAAGTGACAGACCACGCGCCGCACCTGGACTGCAAGCTCGACCGCGCCCGCGCCGGCTCCGGGGGGGACGACGACCCCAAGGACCCGACCAAGGAGCCCGCGCAGGGCGATGACGTCGAGCTCGAGGACAAGCCGATCTCGGCGACGCCGCGGCGCTACAAGGTCATCTTCCACAATGACGACTACACGACGATGGAGTTCGTCATCGAGGTGCTGAAGCGCTTCTTCCACAAGACGGACACCGAAGCCGTGCACATCATGTTGACCGTGCACAAGAGCGGTGCGGCCGTCGCCGGCGTCTTCACTCGCGATGTTGCGGAAACGAAATCGACCCAGGTGATGGACTACGCGCGTGAGAACGGCATGCCGCTCCTGCTGACCACGGAACCCGAGTAACCCATGCGAATCAGTCCCGAAGTAGAGATCGCGCTCTCGCTCGCTGCCAACGAAGCAGCGCGGCGTCGTCACGAGTACGTGACCCTCGAGCACCTCCTCTACGCGTTGCTGTTCGACGAGGCCACCGCCCTCGTCGTGCGGCACGCAGGAGGAGACCCCGTCCTG
>JAYTOQ010000758.1:0-2325 GCA_043747665.1 Polyangiaceae bacterium
GCTTCCACGCGTATGGCGGCCACGCTCGCCCGATCCCACCGCTCGAAAGCGCGTGAGCCCGAAGGCGGGAGCGCGCTGCTGAAGGTCGGAGATCTGCTCGCGGGAAAGTACCGCGTCGAGCACATCCTCGGGGAAGGCGGCATGGGCGTGGTGGTCGCCGCCCATCACGAGCTCCTTGATCAGCACGTCGCGGTGAAGCTCCTCTATCAGGACGTCGCAGACCGCGAAGCGCAGTCGCGGTTGCTCCTCGAGGCTCGCGCGTGCGCGAAGCTCCAGTCGGAGCACGTCGCGCGCGTCGTCGACGTCGATACCGGCGCAGACGGGCTCCCGTTCATCGTCATGGAGCTCCTCGAGGGCGCAGACCTCTGCCAGATCGCCGATGCGCGCGGCGCGCTGCCGAGATGGCTCGTCGTCGACTACATGCTCCAGTCCCTCGAGGGCCTCGCGCACGCGCACTCGCGCAACATCGTCCATCGCGACCTGAAGCCGTCGAACCTCTTTCTCGCAAACCGCGCCGACGGGACGCAGATCATCAAGATCCTCGACTTCGGGATCTCGAAGTCCACCGACCCGTTCGAGAACACCGGTGAGCGCAAGCGCGCGATGCAGCTCACCGGCGGCCGCGCGGTCCTCGGATCGCCGCCGTACATGTCCCCGGAGCAGGTGCGCAGCCCGAAGACCGTCGACCATCGCACCGATATCTGGTCGCTCGGCGTCGTCATGTACGAGCTGCTGACGAACTCGATGCCGTTCGGCGGCGACGAGATCAACGAGACGTTCGCGCAGGTGCTCGAGAAGGAGCCGCAGCCGATCCGCGCCATCGTCACCGGCGTTCCCGAAGGGCTGGAGCGCGTCGTGATGCAGTGTCTCCAGAAGAACCGCGACAATCGGTTCTCCGACGTCGCCGAGCTCGCGCGTGCGCTCGTCGCGTTCGGCTCAGGCACGTGGATGCAATCGGCCGATCGCGTTCACGCCACGCTCTCTCGCGGTCTAGAGGAGGCCGCGAGCGGACCACGTCTCCACGCGCAGACACGCAACAACGGCCCCGCAACCCTCGATCGAACCGTGATCCCGTCGTCGCCGGGCCGTCGCCTCGACTCGGGGCAGCCGGAGCTCACGGGAACCGCGAGCACGGTGGCGCGTCGCTTCTCCGTGCTCGGCTCGCGCGGCAGGAACCTGCTCGCGCTGACCGCCGTGATCGGCGCGGCCGCCGTCGTGCTGCTGGCGGGGACCGCGTATCAACGCTCGAAGGCGGCGGCGCTCGCCGAGCCGCCGCTCGCGATCCCGAGCGGCGAGCAGCCCCTCGATCCCTCGGCGCCGAGCGGCGTCGCGGTGGGCGCGCAGGTCGCGGGCCCAGCCACCGGCGTCGTTACGGCGCCAGTTCACCTGGTGAGCCCCGAAGCGGAGGGCCCCGCGGGCAACGTGCAGAACGGCGTGCAGGCCCCCCAGGGCACGGTGATCGGCGCGTCGCCGTCCGGGACGGCGACCTCGACGACCCGCAAGGCCCCGCCCACGCCGGTCGCGCCCAATCGACCCGCCGCCGCGCTTCCTGCTGGCGCGAAGCGACCGTCATCCGGCACGGGCGCGGGTGGCGCCGCTAAACCCTTGCTTCCGCCTGGGCTTCCGCGCGAACGTCAGTAGAGGTGAACGGACGGTGAAGGGTCCCCGAACAAGGGCGCTCGCGAGCATGATTGGCCGCGCGGCCGTCCCGCTGGCGATGGCGCTCGTCGTCGCCGTGCCGCGCACGGTCGCCGCGCAAGATCGCGAGGCCGATGCCGAGCGCCTCTTCCGCGAAGGTCAGAAGCTGCTCGAGGAGCGCCGCTTCGGCGAGGCCTGTCCGAAGTTCGAGACCGCGTACAGCAAGGACCACTCGCTCGGCACGCTCATCAACCTCGCGTTCTGCCACAAGGAGCAAGGAGCGATCTGGTACGCGTGGCTCGAGTTCCGCGAAGCCGAGGTGAAGGCGAACGAGCTCAATCGCCCCGACCGCCGTGACTTCGCCAAGCAGCGCCTCGCCGAGCTCGAGAAGCAGCTGCCGAAGGTGATCATCGATAACCCGCAGAAGCTGCTTCTGACAGACGTGCTCGTCGAGGATCGCAAGGTGTGGGAGGCCGAGCGCGGCGCGGTGTTCGCCGCCGAGGCCGGTCAGCGGCGCTTCATCTTCAAAGCAAAGGGCAAGAAGAACGGCGCGCTCCTCATCAACATCTCCTCGGTCGGCAAGGGCGACAAGGTCCAGCACGTCGTCGTCCCCGACATGGTGGACGGAAGCGACGCGCCGCTCAGGTCCGATACCGTCGGCGACGCGCCGAAGCCCGAGGCGCCGCC
>JAYTOQ010000759.1:0-8855 GCA_043747665.1 Polyangiaceae bacterium
GGATTGGTTACGGTGAGGGTTTCTCCTTCGCCGGGAGCATTGTTGTTTTTGATTCCGGTCGACGCGAAAGCGGCGTCCTCGGCGTCCGCGCCGCGGCCCGTGTTGTCTCGGAGCTGTTGAGCGGAGGCGTTCCAGTCGTCGCGGCTTAGTGGGGGTAGCCCTTTCAAGTCTCTTTCGGCTGCATTCCTTGCGTAGCGCGCATCTTCGGCGGCCGCGGTGTCCCCAAGGCCCGCTCTTTTTAGCGCGTTGAGGCGCTCCTGTGCTTCGTCACGGTCCGCCTGGGCCTTTGCGGTCGCCTCCTCGTCCGGCTTCCCCTCCTCTTCGTTCTCCGCAGCGGCCTTCTTTCGCGCCGCCTCCGCCTCGGGGCACTCGTTGAGGCCATGCGTGTCGACACGAAAAAGCGGGTTGTGCGTGTACCCGTAAGCGTTCTCGAGCCCGCCGGCGCGGCCGAGCGGATCGGGCTCGAGGTAGCGCCCGAGCTCCGGCGCGTACGTGCGGAAGCGGTTGTACTGGAGCCCGAGCTCCGCGTCGTAGTAGTGGCCCGGCCACCTGAGCGGCTGATGGAAGCCGGCGCCGGCGGTGACCTGGAGCGCACCGTACGGCGCCACGACCGCAGACCAGACGGTCTGCCCTGCCATGTCCTCGACGCGCTCGGGACACCCGAGATGGTCGGCAAGCACGGCGTACACGACGCCCGACTCGGGCGCCGCATCGACGCTCGCGTAGTCGACAAACAGCAGCGGCGTCATTGCCAGCGCGTCCGCGTACACGTACACGCGGAGCGAGCCCGAGGGCTGCACCTCTGCAGCGAGGCGGTCGGTGTCCCAGTAGAAGACGGTGGTCTGACCGGCGACGGTCTTGTCGACGCGGCGGTTCAGCGCGTCGTAGCGCGCCGTCCAGTCGGGGAGAGGCTCCCATCGCGGCGCCGCCCCCGCTCTTTCCGCCGGCGCCGCGCGATACGACTCCACGCGGACGAGCTGGTCACGCTCGTCGCGATGAAACCTCCGGAACCCGCTTTGCCACGCCTCGGAGCAAACCGCTTGACGGAGATCATGCTCGAAGCGCCGTCCGTTCGCTTCGGCGAGGACGTTTCCCGGATGGTAGAGGGCATATCCTCCGCCGTTCGCGAGCAGATTGCCTGCGGCGTCGTGCTCGAAGACCCGCGACGGCGCGGCAGGCGGGTGCTCGGCGACGAGCCGATGCGCCGCGTCGTGCTCGAAGCGCGTCGTGCCGCGCGCCGAGTCGTGGCGTGCGACGAGGTAGCCCTCGGCCGAGTAGTCGTAGCGCCGTGACCAGACGCCCGCGTTGTCGCTCCCGCCTTGCACGAGCTTCGCGAGGCAGTGACCCTCGGGGTGGTACTGGACCGTCTCGCGGCGCCCGCTCGCCAGCTCGCGCGTGAAGACGCCGGACTTGTGATCGCGGACGCGATGCTCGCGCCCCGTCGGATCGGTGATGACCACCTCGCGTGCGTGCGGCGTCTCGAGGTAGCGGTAGCGGGTGACGAACCTGTCGAGAACCTTGTACTCGCTGAGCGCGCCCTCGACGAAGCGTCGCCGCACGCCCTTGCCGTCGCGTAAGTCAGCGATGCGGTTTCCGTCGTAGTCATAGGCAAACGTCTGCTTGCCCGCTGGAGTCTCGGCCGCGACGACGCGAAGCGCGCGGTCGTACTCGAATCGCTCGAAGCCGCCTGACCCGAAGGCGCGCTCGAGGACCTCGCCCTGCGGCCCCCGCGTGATCTGGTAGAGGCTCGTGCCGTTCGCGCTCGTCTTCTCGACGAGACGACCCGCGCCGTCGCGGCGGTATCCCTCCTTCCAGGCGTTCGCACGTGAGACGCCCTTGACGTTGTTGCGGCTGTCGCGCGGAAAGACGGTGCGCGTGTGCTGCGCATCGACGACCCCGCCGAGCACGTCCTCCTTCGTATATTCGAATCGGGTGACGAAGCCGTTGGGGTCCGTCTCCTCGACACGATGGTTGTAAGAGGCATACGCGTATTCGGTCTTCGCACCGTCGAAGTCGATGTCCCAGCGCAGGTTGCCGTTTTCGTCATAGGCATAACGGCGCGCGAGGCCGTCGCGCTCCTCGCGGATAAGGAGCCCCTGCACGTCGCGCACCTCGCGCACGCGTCCTTCGCCTGCCCCGCTCCCCAGCACGAGAGACCCTGCGATGGCGGGTGGGAGGCTGTACTGGAGGAGCTCGCGGGTTGGCAGCTCCTCGGGGAGAGTCGCCAGCTTTCCCAGCTCGTACTCGGCCGGCGTGCTCGGCACGCGGTGACCACGGCGCGGAGCGATCGGACGACCCAGCGCGTCGCGACGCCCGATGCGGCGGCCGTCGTCGTCGTACAACGACACAATCTCGTTGCCGGCGCCGTCGATCTCCAGGGCAATCTGCCCGTCCTCCGGCCGCGGAACGAAGCTGCGCTCGATGCCGTCGAGTCCGACGATCTTTGTGAGCGTCTTGGCGGCGTCGTAGAAGTACTGCCAGACGCCGCCGTCCGTCTTGGTGACGCGGGTGCGGAGCTCGAACGGGAAGTACTCGAGACGCACCTCGAGCATGCCGTCGTCACCGGCGCTGTGAATGCAGCGGCCGTCGGCGTCGTATTCGAAGGAGAAGGAGTACCCGCGCCGATCGGTACGGCGGACGAGGCGGCCAGCGTCGTCGTATGCGTAAAGGAGGGAATGCTTGTAGGCATCCTGCACCTCGACGAGCAGATCACCTTCGTAGCGATACCGAACGAGCTCGACGTGCGCGGTCGCGCCGCGCGCGAGGACGCGGGCCGAGAGAATGTGCTCCTCGTCCCACGTGAACGAGACCACGTTGCCGTCCGTGTCGCCCAGCGACGCGAGCCGACCCGTGAAATCGTAGCCGACGCAGATCGAGCGCCCTACCGCGCGCACTTCCGCCAGGCGTGCGTGCGCCGACGGAAGGAGGTCGAACACCAACCCGGGGCCGGACGGCCGCTCGAGCGAGAGTCGCGTGCCGTCACGCGTGAGGACGTGCCCACTCCGCGCCACACGGGTCTCGGCCGCGTGGAAGGACGGAAAATGCACCGTTTCGCCGAGCGGCGAGGTGTAGCGAATGCCGTCGAGATCGAGCTTGAGTCGATGATCGAAGGCGTGGGAATGCCCTCGCCCAAGGCCCCGATCCTCGGCGATGCGCTCCGTCGAATAGGTCCGGCGCCACGCGATCGGCAGCTCGTCGCTCGCGACGATGAAGTCCTGCACGTCGTCGAAGAACGCGCCTGTGACGGCATCGATCGGATCACCAACGAAGCGCGCGGCGAGATCGGGAGGCAGCGGGCAGTTCGTCACGACCCGCACGTCTTGCAGCCCTGCTCGGCCTCACCTTCCTCACCCTCGGCGCGGGCGGGCTTCGAGAACCTCGTCTTGAGCTTCTCGAACAGCTTCTGCATCGGGTCGGGGATGTTGACCATCTGGAAGCCCGCGATGAGCACGGTCGGGCTACCCACGGCGATCATTCCCTGCGCGGGCGGGACCGCGATGTCCTTGCCCATGGCTTGCTTGATGGCCATGGAGGCGACTTCGAGCGCGAGCTGCGCGGCGCCCATGGCCGCGGAGAGCGCCTGAGCGCTCGCCATCGCGGCGTCGCCGGCGGCCGACGAGTCGCTCGAGTCTTGCAGGTCCGCGACGACGCCCGCGGCGCCGCCGATCATGCCGGCGGCCATCGACACCATGGCAAGGCCGTTCATCGCGCTGCTGCCCGGCGCGCACTCCATGCAGAAGTCGATCGCGCGCGCGGCACGTGCGCCGCCGATGAAGACCTTCGACGAGCCCGTCTTCACCTCGAACGCGGGGACGATACCGCAGCACGTCACGGCCATTCCGATGTCCCCACAACGCGCGGCCGGCATTCCGTTGATGAGGACCTTGATGCTCGTCCCGAGCAGGACGGGGCCAAGGCTCGGAAGCGGCACCGGCGGCGCGGGCGGGATCATGCTCGGCGGATGGGTGTGGCCATGCGGAGGGCCCACGTAGAGCGACCCCATGAACGCCGCCGGAAACGGCGGGAGCATGTCGGAGATCTTCGAAGTCGCGAGCGCGAACCCGGTGTTGAGGAGCTGGAGCGGGAGCGAGAGCGCTGCACCCAGCGCGCCTGCCACCTGCTGCACCTTGCGTGCAGCATGCACGGGTCTCGGTGGGGCCGCCGGACTCTGCCCCGGCGGCGGCGCGCCCGCGGCTTGCTGGAGCGGCGTGACGACCTTCATCACGTCGCCCTTCAGCGCCTCGAAGCCGGCGTCGAAATAGTTCGCCGTCATGGGAGCCCCCGCAGCTCGTCGTCGACCGCGCTCACCCGATCGCGCATCCGCGCCTGCGCATACAGATCGCGAAGGCGCAGCAGCAGGCGCCGCTGAGCGTCGTGCTCGCCGAGGGCGCGCGCCAGCTCCGCGCCGTTCTGCCAGGCCTCCTGCGCGCCCGCGTAGTCGGCGAGCTCCAGGCGGCACGCACCGATGTTCTCGAGGCAGGCCAGCTTCACGTTCGCGTTGAGCAGCGCCGTCGCGAGCGCCTCTGCTCCGACGTAGTGCTCGATCGCCTCCGCCCACTTCTTCGCGAGCAAGTACAGGTTGCCCAGGTTCAGTGCGACGTTGAGCAAGATCGGATTGCAGTTGCCCTCGATCGACGCCGTGATCGCCATCTCGAAGTGCGCGATGGCGAGCTCGCGTTGCTCCGTCGCGGCGTAGACCTCGCCGAGCCCGTTCAACGCCGCCGCGAGGAGCGCGTGGTTGCCGACCGTGGCGTAAAAGGTCCGCAGCAGCTCATACTTCTCGATGGCGATCGGATAGCGCCGATATGCATAGTCGACATTCGCATCGAGCAAGAGGCTCTGCATGCGCTCGGGGATCGGGACCTCCGGATCGGCGATCTCGTCCTTCGTCGCCTGCTGGAGAGCCTCGAGACTGAAGTCGACGTCGTAGGTCTCGGTGCTTTGGAACGTGCCGGGGTCGAGGCGGGCGCGGAGATCCGGAGAAAGTACATCCATCGAGACGCGCGGATTCTCTCGCGCGAGGATGCGCATGTGATGGCACCACGGCGCGAGCGGATCGTGCACCGTCAGCTGCCCCAGGAACGCTCTCCAGCTCAGCGGATCGGCGATGCGAAGCGGCAAGAGGCCCGCGACGAGGTGCGAGGCCTCGAGGTCCGGGATGCGCGTCCGCGCGTACATCAAAAGGAGCTGGAGCCGCGTCACCGGCGGCGTCTTCGGATCGGCAGTCGGGGCCGGCAGCGGTGGCCAGGGCGGATCGCCGCTCTCCTCGAGCTTCACGGCCAGCGCGTCGAGGCGCTCGCGAAACGTATGCACGACGGCCTCGACGTACGAGGGCGGATCGACGAAGTCGTTCGCGAACATCCAGAAGAAGTCCGGACCGGCTTCATCGATCGATTCGAGCGTCTTGATGACGAACGCGCACTCCTCGTCGCGACAGCGAACGAGCAGCAGCAGCACATCCCGCTGCGCGACGTGCGTCTGCAGACGCTTCGTCAGATCCTGGAAGAGCCGGCGCATCGCTCGTTCAGCCGATCTTGATGATGGCGCCGCCGATGACTGCCTGACCGACCGCGCTGACGTCGATGCCCGCGCCGCTCATCGCCGCCTTGGCCGGGTCGAGCTTCACCTGGCTGTTGGAGCAGGCGAAGCCGACCTCCTTCGAGCCGACGCCGGTGAGGCTTCCGTCCTTCTTCAGCGAGAGCTTCGCGCCGCCGCACGTGAAGGAGATCTCGTCGGCGGCGTCGAAGGTGATCTTGCCTCCGTCCATCGTGATGGTGCTGGGGCCCGTGGTGAGGACGATCTTGCTCGTCGTTTGCAGCAAGGCCTGGCCTGCCTGCAGCTTCAGCCTCGCGTCGGCCTGATGGCGAACGGTCACGGAGCCGCCGGCGTTCAGATCCATTGTGATGGCTGCAAATTCCGAGACGTTCTTGGCAACCCGCTTGTGCTCCTCGGCCACCGTCACCGAGCGATTGCCAGTCGTCACGTGGAGCGAGTCATCCTTCGTCGACACCGTGTGCGACCGCCCGCCCTTCACCGTCACCGACTCCCCGTCGTCGACATTCTCGTGGCGTGAGTTCTTGATGTGGATGTTCTCGTCGCCCTTCACGTCGACGGAGCGATTCGCCCCCACGCTGATGCTCTGATTCGCGCCCACGCTGAACGACTGATTCGCGCCGATCGCGTACGACTGGTTCGCGCCGACCGTCTCGCTGTGGTTGTGCAGCACGCGCTCGTTCAGGTCCTTCTGCGCGTGGATCAAGATCTCCTCCTTGCCCGCGCGGTCCTCGCAGGAGATCTCGTTCTTGCCCTTGTTTCCCGGCACGCTGAGGCCGCGGTAGAGCACCGCGCGCGTCGCGTCGTCGGGGAGCTTCTGCGGCTGGCGGTTGTCGCCGTTGAAGAGCGCGCTGACCACGATCGGCCGGTCGACGTCGCCGTCGAGGAAGTCGACCAGCACCTCGGCGCCCACCCGATGCGCGATGTAATTGCCCTGGTTGTGGTGCGCGACCGGCGTCGCCATGCGCACCCAGCACGAGCTCTTGTCGTCGAGCTGGCCCTCGCGGTCCCACGCGAACTGGATGCGGATGCGCCCGAACTCGTCGACGTGCGGCTCGTCCTGCTTGGGGCCCACCACGCGCGCAGTGCGGAGGTGCGCGCGTGGCTTCGGCGGCACGAACGGGCGGATCGGCGCCTCGGCGGGCACGGCAGTGAAGTCGATCTCGATGCCCGCATTGGCACCCGAAGTGCGATCGCCGCGGTCGAGGCGCGCCGGATCGCCTGTGGCACCGCCGACTTGAATGCCAATGATGACGAACTTGCCATTGAACGCCTTGTCCGCGTGGTCGGCGATCTCGAAGCGCTGGCCGACGCGCATCCGCAGCGAGGTGCTCGTGCCCGAGAACGTGAGCGCCTGCGAGCGCTGCTCCTCGAGACGAAGCTTGGCGCGCGCCGAGCCGGAGCGCGTCTTGCGCTGGACGTCCTCGCCCACGCCGACGCTCTCCTCGTCCGGATCGTTGTAGTGGCCGGGGTACTCGTAGAACTCGCGCGCGGTCAGCGTGCCCGGGGCGTTCGGGGTGGCGGTCTCTTCGCGCGAGGTGGTCTCGCGCTGCGGCTTCAGGAAATTGTAGTCGCGATACGCCACCGAGCCGGGGCGCACGCGGCGCTCGCGGCGGATGCTCTTGATGTGGTCGACGGTGATGGCGCCGCCGGCATCGCGGTAGGGGATCTTCTCCTTGCCGGCGATAGGGCTATAGCCGCGCGAATCGTTGACCAGGACGACGACCGTCTTTTCCTTGCCGTGCTCGAGGTGGAAGTGGATTCCTTCCTCGGCGAAGATCCGCGTCAGGAAGTCGAAGTCGGTCTCGTTCACTTGCGTGCAGTATTCACGCTTCAGGGGCTCGGGGTGCAACCGCGCGTCGAGCTCGATGTGCCATAGCTTGAAGAGCTGCTTGGCGATCTCGACCACCGTGAGGTTCTGGAAGACACGGCAACCTTGCGCATGCGAGAGCTCGGAGAGGCGCGGGACGATGCGGAGATGCGTCTCGCGCTGCTTCTTGCCGACGGTGACGCCGCTGGGGAAGATCTCCTCCACGACGCCCCTCATCACATGGATCGACGTGTCGTCATCAGCGCGCTCCACCTGGAAGACGACCTCGCGTCCCAGGGCGTCGTCGAGGCCCGCGGCGACCTCGGCGCTGCTTCCGACCGTCAGATCGTAGGACGAGAGCCCGGAGAGCGTGTCCCTGCCGAAGAACGACAGGACGGTGAGCGAGCCGTCCTTCTGTCCTTCGATTCGCAACGAGGTGCGGACCTCATCGACGTGACCGAAGAGCGCAGAGACGTCAGCGGGATCTACCATCGGTTGGGGGAGAGTGGCCTGAGGTGGGGGGAGGTGCAAGACATCACAACGGGGGACGTCGCCGGTTCGAGGCCCCTCGGACGGGCCGCGGAGGAGTTGCGTAAATTCGTCCGAGGCGATGTTTCCAGCGGCCCATGGCGTCGAGTGCTCGGGGCTCGGGGATAGCGGGAAGCCGCCATGCCAACCGACCCACCACCTCGCGTCATGCTCCGAGGCCCGGGCGATTTTGGTGAACCGGTACCCCGACTGGCCGATGATGCGGGAGATGATCCCGGCTCGAGCGACGCGATGATCGATCGGCGCTGGATGGTCGACGACGCCTTCGGGCGGCAATGGCGGCTGTGGATCGCTTCGCGTGGCGAGACGAGCGGAATGCGCGATGACAGAGCGCGGACCGCCATACGGGGCCTCGTCTGGGCGTCCGCGAACGCCGGACACGACCGCTACGACCGCGCCTCGGCCATGTTGCTCGAGATCCACGCGGAGCTCACGGGCGGCTCGCTCTCGCGTCATGAGAGGGATCCTGCCAGCCTCGGCTCGGCTCGGCTGATGTGGGAGCGGATCTCGGAAGCGCTCGAGCACGCCACGGCCGCCGGCCGCCTGCGCATCGAGCCGGCGATGCGATTCCAGCCGACGTTCGTGCTCGAGGACGCGCCCGACACGCTGCGGGATCTCGACGCGCCGCCGCCGAGCCTCCCTGGTGTGCAGCTCGCGGACTGGGTCGGCATCGAGCTCGTCGATGCGTCGGGGCGCCCCCTCGCCGGCCGCCGCTACCGGATCGAGCTCCCCGACGGCGGGATCCGCGAGGGCGGCCTCGACGACCACGGGATCGCGACCATCACGCGTACCGAATCAGGAACGTGTCGGATCGAGTGTCCGTTTCATCCGCCGACCGCCGCGACGACGCACGTCGTCGCGCAGGGTGAGCACGCCCCAGGAATCGCCGCGCGGTATGGATTCGACGACTTTCATGAGATCTGGGACCACCCGGACAACGCCG
>JAYTOQ010000760.1:0-4683 GCA_043747665.1 Polyangiaceae bacterium
AGCGAGTCGATCCCCAGCTCCGAGATGCTCGTGGTCTCGGCCACGTAAGGGAATTCCTTCTCCGCGACCTCGGTCGCCGTCCGTTGAAAGACCTGGAGAAGCTCTGCTCGTTCCATGAAACCTCGAACTGCCTGCATCATCTCGGTATCGCCTCGAATCTCGTCTATCGCCGCGAACGCGCTTACGCGCTCACGCCTGCATCTTCGGGCTGTCCTGCCGTTCCCTGCACGGTCCGTGCGCGGGCGAGTGTGCCGTCCAGGTACATCTGGCGGGTCTTGCGTCGCTGGGGCTTTCCGCTCGACGTTCTTGGCAGCGTTCCCTGCGGGACGACGACGACCTCGTGCGGCGTGAGTGCGAAGTCGGCCACGATGCGCTGTGCGATGGCGGTCTTCAGGGCCTCGGCCTCCGTCGACATGCCCTCGGCGGTGATCACGAGCTGCTCTTCGCCGCCGATCTCCGCCGAGAACGCCACGACATTCCCGCGGCGTACGCCGGGCATCTCGCTCAGGACCCACTCGAGGTCGCTCGGGTAGAAGTTGCGCCCGCGGACGATGATCATGTCCTTCAGGCGACCGCAGATGAAGACCTCGGACTTGCCGTCGGTCTCGTTCACGGTCGTGTAACCGAGGTCACCGGTGAAGAGCCAGGTGCCACCGCCGTCGTCCTGGCCGCCTTCCTTCGCGAGCGGCTTCCACGACTCCGCCGTGAGCTCGGGCTCGAGGTAATAGCCCTTCGAAACGCTCGGTCCGCGCGTCACGATCTGACCGACCTGACGATGGCCGAGACGCTTGCCCGCCTCGTCGACGATGGCGATCTCGTGCTCGGGGAACACGTGTCCACAGTTCACGAGCGTGGCGACGCCTTCCGGCGGAGCGTCCGCGGCCACGGGCTTGGCCTCGGCCTGCTCGAGGGCTGCCTTGTCGACGACGTCGCTGCGAACGCCGCTGAAGGCGGGGACGAACGTGATGGCGAGCGTCGCCTCGGCCATGCCGTAGGACGGGAGGAACGCGCGCGGATCGAACTTCGCGGGACGCAGCTTGTCGGCGAACTCGCGAAGCGTCTTTGCCTGGATGGGCTCGGCTCCGCAGCCGGCGCGGCGCAGGCAGGACAGATCGAGGTCGCCGAGGTCCTTGTCCTTCACGCGCTTCGTGACGAGCGCGTAGGCGAAGTTGGGCGCGTAGGTGATGGTGCCGCGGTGCTGGTGAATCTTGTCGAGCCAGATGCGCGGGTTCCGCACGAAGCTCGCCGTGGGCATGAACACCACGGGGATGTTCGTGAAGAGCGGCCCGATCACGAAGCCGATGAGCCCCATGTCGTGGAAGAGCGGGAGCCAGCTCACGCCCTTGTCGAAGGAGGAGTCCTTCTCGAGGCCGTGGATCATGAAGCTCTCGCTGTTCCACGCGAGGTTCCGATGGGTGACCTGCACGCCCTTCGGACGCGATGTCGACCCTGACGTGAACTGGAGGAACGCGAGATCCTCGGGATCGATGGTGACGTCGATCTTGCCGTGATCTTCTTGTCCTAGCTCGTCGACGGTGAGGATCTGCTTCAACGAAGAAGCGCGCGGGAGCACGGGCTCGACGTAGGGCCGCGTAGCGGCGGTGGTGAGCACCATCGCGGCGCCCGACGCGTTGGCGATGTGCGTCACGGTGTCGTGGTAGCTCTCGACGTTCTTGAAGGAGAGCTGCGGGTAGATCGGCACCGGGACGATGCCGCCCATGACCGCACCCAGGAACGACAGAACGAACTCGTCGGGGTCGGGGACGACGATGGCGAGGCGGTCGCCCTTCTTCAGCCCGCGCGCGTGGAGGCTGGCGGCGCGGCGCTCGGCCTGATCGCAGAGCTCGGAGAACGCGCAGAAGCGCTCGGTCCCGTCGGGACGCACGAACACGAAGCCTCGATCCGTATGCTGCGCGAGCTGGCGGATGGCCGCCGGGAGCGTCGGCGCGACGTACTTCGGGTCCTTCATGATCGCCGCGGTCATTACTTCGTGATCGACCGTCGCGCAAGGCGACAACTGCACGTCCGTCACCCGTCGGAGCATGTCGCCTCACGTGCGTAAAACGTCGCGCAACGCGCAGAAATTTACGCATGACTCAAGTGGTTCAACCATGCGATGAATAAGGCGAATTCGGAGCCTGACTGTCGGGGATCTGACAGCCTCGTGACATTGCTCCGTGGCGCTGGCGCGCGCTATACAGCCACCGTGCGCGTGTTCATCACCGGCGTCGGCGTCGTCAGCTCGATCGGGCTCGGCAAGGACGCGTTCTTCCGCGCGCTGGCCGAGGGCACGAGCGGCATCACGCCTGTCGAGGCCTTCGACGTGACGAACCTGGGGCGGGAGTTTGCCGGCGAGGCGAAGGGCTTCCGTCCGAAGGACCACCTCACGTCGCTCGAAGCTCGGCGCATGGGTCGCTGCTCGCAGATGGCGCTCGCCGCCGCACGCATGGCCATCGCCGATGCGGGGCTCGACGGCTCTGCACTCAAGGGGCCGCGTGCGGCAGTGGTGCTCGGCACGACCATGGGCGAGGCCGACGTGCTCGGCGATCTCGACCACGCGTGGATCCACAAGGGCGCCGCCGGCGTGCGCCGCGCCATGATTCCCAAGTACGGCTCGACGCTGCTGCCCATCCACATCGCGCGCGCGATCGGCTCCGAGGGCGCCGTGCTCACCCTCCCCGCCGCGTGCGCTGCCGGCAACTACGCCATCGGCTACGCGTCGGATCTGATCCGCTCCGGCAAGGCCGACATCGTCGTGACCGGCGCCGCCGAGATGCTCCAGGAGCTGCAGTACAGCGGCTTCGTTCGACTCGCGGCGATGGCGCCCGCGAAGTGCCAGCCCTTCGATCTGAACCGCCAGGGCCTCATCCTCGGCGAGGGCGCCGGCATCCTCGTGCTCGAGAGCGAGGCGCACGCGACACGACGCAAGGCGGCCACGCTCCTCGCGGAGGTCGGCGGCCACGGAATGACGTGCGACGCGTATCACATCACGCGCCCCCATCCCGACGCCGCCGGCAGCATCGGCGCCATGCGGCAGGCCATCGAGCGCTCCGGGATCACGTCCGACGCGATCGACTTCGTCAACGCGCACGGCACCGGCACGAAGGCCAACGACGCCGCCGAGTCGAAGGTGATGCGAGAGATCTTCGGCGACCGCAAGGTGCCCATCTCCAGCATGAAGAGCATGCTCGGTCACTGCATGGGCGCGGCCAGCGCGCTCGAGGCCATCGGGTGCATCATGACGCTCGAGAAGGGGCTCTACCCGCCGACCATCGGCTACGAGACTCCGGATCCGGAGTGCGACGTCGACGTGGTCGCCAACCACGCGCGCTCCGGCGCGCACGACATCGTGCTGAACAACTCGCTCGCGTTCGGCGGCTACAACTCGGTCACCTGCCTGGCGAAGCCGTTCAAGCTGCCCGAACCGGCGCCCTTCTCGCGACGCTCGGCCGCATGACGCCGCGCCACGTCACCGGTCTCGGAATCGCGTGCGCGCTCGGCACCGGCGCGGAGGCCTTCTTTCGTGGTCTCGCCGATGCGAAGCGGCTCTCCGCGTTGCCGCCTTCGGCCATCGCGAGCTTTGACGTGTCGAAGTATCCGGACGCGCGCATCGTCGAGGTGCCGGACTTCGATGCCACGAAGTACCTCGGCGACAAGGGTCTCCGCACGCTCGATCGGCTGACCAAGCTCCTCGTCGTGGCGGCGCGCCTTTGCTTGCATGATGCAGGCTTCAAGAAGGACAACCAGTGGGTGGCGCTCGCGCCCGAGCAAGTCGGCGTGGTCTGCTCGAACGCGTACGGCAGCCTCGAGGCCATCACCGAGCTCGACCGCGTCGCGAAGCTCGAGGACGCGCGTTACATCAACCCCGCGAAGTTCCCGAACACGGTCTCCAACAGCGCCAGCGGCTATGTCAGCATCTGGGAGAATCTCCGCGCGCTCAACGTGAGCGTGTCCGACGGAAATTGCGGCGGCCTCGATGCCGTCGCGGCCGCCGACATCTTCCTCGAGAGCGCGCGCGCCGACGCCATACTCACCGGCGGCGGCGAGGCGATGAGCGAGGCGCTCTTCCTCGCGTTCCAGAAGCTCGGCGTCCTCGGTCCGGTGACCGGCACCGCCGATCGCACCGCCACCGGGACAGTCACCAACGACACGCGGCTCGGCGAGGCCGCGGCGTTCCTCGCGCTCGAGGTGCCCGAGGTGTCGAAGGCCCGCAACGCGCGCGTGCTCGCCGAGGTCGTCGGCTACGGCACGGCGTTCTTCGCGCCCGAGGAGAGCCCGCTCGTGTTCCCGTCGCGCGAGGCCACGCGCCGCGCCATCACGTCGGCGCTCGTCGATGCGCAGCTCGCCGCGAGCGACGTCGACCTCGTCGTGTCGAGCGTGGCGGGCCTGCCGCGCTTCGACGACGAGGAGCTCGCCGCCATCCGCGACGTGCTGACCGACACTGCGGTGGTCGCGCCCAAGCTCGCCGTCGGAGAGACGCTCGGCGCGGGAGGCGCGGTCGGCATGGCTGCGTCGCTCGCGTGGCTCGGCGGCGCGCCGGTCGCGAAGGATCTCGTCGTGGGCGGCGGCCTCCCCGTCAAGATCCGCAATGTCGTCGTCACCAGCATCGGCTACTACGGCAACGCCTCGGCCGTCGTGATGCGCTCGCCCCGCGCGTAGCTCGCGATCAGCAGGTCGCGATCA
>JAYTOQ010000761.1:0-2725 GCA_043747665.1 Polyangiaceae bacterium
GATCGCGTCGCGAAGTCGACGGACAACGTCGCGCGCGTCCTCGCCGAGCCGCTTCGCGATGCCGTCATTCGGCTCGACCGCAAGCGCCGCGCGGATCTCCCGCGCGGGCTCGTGCACGGTGATCTCTTCCGCGACAACGTCCTCTGGCACCATGGGAAGATCGCCGCGCTCCTCGACTTCGAGAGCGCGCACAAGGGCCCCTTCGCCTACGACGTCGCGGTGACGGTCCTCTCGTGGTCGTTTCGCGACGCGTTCGATTTCGAGGTCGCACGCGCCATCGTCGCCGGCTATCGCGAGGTCCGTGAGCTCGAGGAGAGCGAACGCGAAGCGCTCTACGTCGAGTCGGTCTTCGCGGCGCTGCGCTTCACCATCACGCGCATCACCGACGAGGCCATCCGCGTCGGCAAGAAGTGGCAGCGCTTCGTGGCGCGCCGCGAGGCCATCGAGCAGCTCGGACCTGCGGGCCTGCGGGAGGCGCTCGCGCTGTGAGCCGTGGTCCGGGGTTGGTCGTCGCGCTCGCGGCAAGCGCCGGAACGATGCTCGCGCCGGCGTCCGCCGCCGCCGAGCCTTCCGTCGATGCCAGCGCTCCGTCTTCTTCGCCGGAGTCGCGGGCGCTCGCGCAGCCCGATCGCGGATACGTCTACGCGACGCCGCAGGCATACCCGTCGCTCGCGTGGTTCATCGTGCAGCTCATCCCGAGCCCCGAGGTCGCGGTCGGTCGCCGGAGCGCGCCCGACGCCCGCATCGAGGCGGCATTCGGGTTGCGCTGGCAGGTCACGCCGCTCCTGTGGTCGTGGGGGACGAACCGTCATGCCTCGCGATGGCGGAGCTTCGTGGTCGATCCGTTGGCGCGCCACAGCGGCTCTCTCGAGCTGACGGGCACGGTCGAGTACTTCTTCGGCACGGTCGAACGCGCGATCGTGCGGCCGGGCGTGCGCGCATACTTTCCGCTCGTGCAGCGTGGCGAGTACCTCTCGATGTCGATCGGGACCTCGACCTACGCGTACGACGAGAGGATGCGCGTCGCGTATGACGTCGGCGCCTACGTGCTTTGGGGCCTCTTCGGCGTCCAGGCCACGATCGCCCCGGAAAATGGGCCCTTGACCGCGATCGGCACCTTTCGCATCCGGTACTTCTGATGCGTGCTCGCGCCCTCTCGGTCCTCTCCGCGGCGCTGGTGCTCGCTCTCGGAGGAGGCGGGCTTTCGGGCTGTCGGATCATGCGCGCGGCAGGCAAGGCCAGCTCGTCGCTCTTCGAATCGCCGCGCAAGGTCACGAAGCTGAAGGACCCGATCGACAAGAACGCTCGGCTCGCGGTGCTCTGGATCGGGCATGCGTCGGCGCTCGTGCAGCTCGACGACAAGGTGGTGCTGACCGATCCGGTGTTCACGAGCAGCGTCGGTCAGCTGTCGAAGCGCGTGGTGGAGCCTGGGTTGGACCCCGAGAACGTGCCGCCCGTCGACGCGGTGGTGATCTCGCACATGCACTTCGACCACCTGTCGCTCGGCAGCCTCGACACCCTCGAGCGCAAGGTGCGGATGCTCCTGATGCCTCCGGGCGGCGTGACCTACCTGACCGACTTCGCGTTCCCGGTGCTCGAGTTGCGTCCGTGGCAGGCGTACGAGAAGGACGGCCTACGCGTCACCGCGGTGCCTGTCGATCACGTCGGGTATCGCTACGGCATCGACGATGCGTGGATGAAGGAGTCCTTCACCGGCTACGTGATCGAGTACCACGGCCTGAAGGTCTACTTCGGCGGCGACACGGCCTATGACCAGAAGCTCTTCGTCGACGTCGCGCAGCGGTATCCGGACATCGACGTGGCGCTGCTTCCCATCGGCCCGATCGAGCCGCGCGAGCTGATGCGTCGCTTCCACATGGACCCGCGCGAGGCGGTCCAGGCGTTCATCGACCTCGGCGCGAAGCGCATGGTCCCGATCCACTACGACACGTTCGTCAACTCGACCGACGAGCCTGGAGACGCCATGCGCGACCTCATCGCGGCGAAGAAGAAGTGGGACCTCGGCACGCGCGAGGTGGTGCCGCTGGCGGTCGGCGAGCGGCGAGTGTTCGTGAAGAAAGGAGAGGGGCCGACCTCGTCTCCCGCGCAGCCGAGCACGTCGACGCCGCCGGAGGGGAAGCCGGCGGCAGCCCCCGCGCCCGCTGAGAAGCCGAAGCCCAAAGACGACATCCCGGACGACCAGAGACTCGACTGAACGCGCCGAAGGCCGGCGGACATTACGGGAAACCGCGATACGCCGGAGGCCGGTCGCAGCGGGTTTCGCGGGACGATCGGGCCTCGGTGTGCGAGCCTGCGGCGATGACCACTAACCATGGCGCCGCCCACTCCACGATGACCGGCCGAGCGATCGGCGGCTTCATGCGTCTCGCGTGCGCGTTCGCCACGATCGCCGCGACCAGCGGTTGTAGCAGCAGCGGCTCGTCACCGGCGGCGGTGGCCCCGGCGATCATGACGCAGCCCGCACCGGCCACCGTCGCCGACGGCGGAGTGGGGAGCTTCTCGGTGGTCGCGACGGGCGATGCGCCGCTCGCGTACCAGTGGCGCCGGAACGGCGTCGACCTCGTCGACGGCGCCGGCGTCGTGGGCGCGGCCACCGCAGGCCTCGCGCTGACCGCGCCGATCGCTTTCGACAACAGCCAGCTCTCGGTGCTCGTCTCGAACGGCGCCGGTAGCGTGGTGAGCGCGGACGCAAAGCTCACCGTCA
>JAYTOQ010000762.1:0-3257 GCA_043747665.1 Polyangiaceae bacterium
GCGCCGAGCGTCGTCTACGCGCGGTGGGTCCGCGCGTTGTCGCCCTATCAGCTTCACGAGGTATTCCTCGACGGTCACTATTTCGAGAGCGCGAAAGAGGCGATGGCCGCAGCTGGCGGCTGATCGCGCAGCTGAAGTCGGTGCAGAGCCGCCCCACGGCGGGCGGTGGCGTGCGCATCGAGGTACCGCGCAGGGCGGGACATGGGCACGGCGATTGGTGAGCGCACTCACGCTCGCGGCGCACTCGATCTGGCGGATCAACGCGGACGCCCCCGCGCGCAACCGCCACGCCGAGCGCTCGCGCCAGGTTTTCGAGGAGCCTCTCCGCAAGCTCGGGCAGGCGGCCCGCATCGAGGCCTACGAGCGACTCGCGCGCGCCCCACGTCCCGTTCCCACCAGGCTCGCGCTCGAAGCCATGCTTCGCGAGCCGCAGGTCGGCTTCCGCCTCGTCACAGCGCTGCGCTCGCGCCGGGATCTACGAGAAGACTTCGGTGCGGCTCTCCGCGTGACGAGCTCGCCGGTCGCGCGCGAGAAGCTTCGGGAGGTCCTCGGTGACGCGGCCGCCCGCTTCGAGACGCATACGCTTCCCGTAGCCAATGCGTCTGCAGCTTCGCCGGAGGCGCTCTCGGTTGCGCACGCGGTCAGCGACGCGCTCGAGCGAGAACAGCGCTCGACTCTTGGCGCACCGACGCCCAAACCCATCTCGAAGCCGGAGAAGGCGGCGTTCGCCGAGGCCGGGGCCACGGCGAGCGAGGCGAAGAAGGACGGAGGGCTGCCGGCTTTGCTCGCCGCCCTCGAGCTGCCCGCGCTCGCGAGCGATCGCGCCGACAAGGTCCGAACCGCGCTCTGGTCGACCATCCTCTCCACGCGGCGGCCTACCCTCACGACCACGCGCGTGCGGCGTGCCCTCGGCGAGGACGTGAACGAGGTGGTGCGCGCCATCGGCTACAAGCTCTACGTGCAGAAGCACCTCGAGCGCCGCGAGCGAGTGGCCCGACTTCGCCATTTCCGACGCGGTGCCCCCGGAGCTCGCACGCCATCTTCGGCCGCGCTGACGAGCTCCGAGCTACTGCGAGAGGCGCACCTCGAGAGACAGCGCCTGTCCCTCCTTGAGCGCTGTCTCGGCCGCGCCCGAGAGGTTCGGGCTCGCGGTGACCTTGACCTGATACCTGCCCGGATTGAGCGGCCGCGCCACGCCGATCAGCTCGGCGGGCATCTGCGTGCCGTTGACCTGGACGACTACGTTCTTCAGCGTGGTCCCCGCGGGGTTCGTGATCACGCGGAGCGTCGGGACACGCGGCGCGAGACGCGCGAGCTCGGCGCGCCCCTTCTCCTGCGCGTCGCGGAAGGCTGCCGGCGCCTGCGGCGGGAGCGTCAGGTGCGAGAGCGTCGAGAAGGACTCTTGCGCTTCGATGAGCATCCCCGTCTCGGCCTGGCACTGCGCGATGTGCAGCACGTTCGTCGGCGCATCGACCAGCCGTTGGGCGGCCTCGAATCGCGGCAACGCATGCGCGCAGTCGCGAGCGGTCTGCAGCTCCACGCCCTCGGCATACGCCGCGCGTGCCGACGCCTTCTTCTCGGGCTCGCTCATCTGCGAACCGTCGTCCTTGCCGCCGCCTGCGACGCTCTTCGCTTCCGGCCGCATCACTTCCGTGCTGTCGGGCGGCGGCAGCGGATACCGAGCCGTGCGCGGCGCGCGCCGCCCGCAGGCGGTCGCCGTCGACGTCGCGAGGACGAGAAGAACGAGTGTCGTGAGCCGTCGGACCGGACGTTCCATGAAGAGAAGGTATACGCGACCCAGGTGCTAGCTTCAGCTGCGATGCGGTGCCCCGAGTCCAAGGTGCGCGCCTCTCGGAGTCCGCGCGAAGCTTGCTAGGCAGCGAGCTGCGACGACGACATGCGCGTGGCGAGGACAGACTCGAGGCGGGACTGGATCTTGTGCTTCTTGGAGTAGACCGTCTTGACGGAGATGTTCATCGTCGCCGCGATGTCCTCCGGGTCCATCCCCTCGCCGAAGTAGAGAGCCGCGAAGGTGCGATCCTTCTCCGAGAACTCGGCGAGCGCGGCGCGGGCGATCGAGGCGCGCTGGCGCTCGCTGGTGAGCTCGAACGCATCCGGAGCGTCGGCGACGATATCGAGCGCCTCCGAGATGGACTCCTTGCGAGGCTCGCGCCTGAGCGTGCGGAGGTAGTCGTAGGCGGCGTTGATCGCGAGGAGCCCCATCCACGACGAGAAGCGGTTGCCGCGCTCGGGGTCGAACGTGCGGAGCTTGTGCATGTCGTTGCCGAGGAGAGAAACGTAGAGGTTCGCGTAGACGTCGCGGACGGTGTCCTGGCTCGTCATCGAAGCGAAGCGGCCGGTGACCTTGGCGATGCAGCGCATGATGAGGCGGTCGTACTTCGCCTGGAAGTCGCGCCACGCGGCGGGGTCGTTCGCGAGCATCCCTGCGATGAGCTCCTCGTCGGTCGCGAAGCGATCGGCGGCGATGGAGGCAGAGGCGCGGGGGAAGAAACCGGACTCGGGAGCGGCGTTCGTCATCACGCAGCCCCCTCAGCAGGGGACGTGCCAGCGCGCGCGGGCGTCGCTTGGGCCAAAATTGCGGCAAAAACGGGTGTAACGCAGGGGAAGGTCTTCGCGATCGCGCGCGTAACACCGTAACCCCGCCGTAACACCCGAGCGTCACAAGCGCTTTCCGACGTGAGTCGGGAACGAGCGCTCAGCAAGCCGTCGAGCCCGGTGTGGGTAGGTCCTTGCGGCATCGCCCCTGGGTGCTGGGACCGCGCCGTGCGGACCGGATGCCTCATCGTCGTGGTGGCGGGCTTGATTGCAGGCCTTGGATGCTCGAGCGAGTCCGGCACGTCGCCCGCGGCCACGGCGCTGGCGTCCACGGAGCCGGCGCTCTCGTGCCCGGTCGGAACACGGCCGAGCGCGGACGACGGCCGCTGCGTGTCGGTCGGCCCCTCCTTGGACGACGCCCGTCGAGTAGTCCCACGCGTCGAACGACGTGCCGGAGCTCGTGTTGTAGGGGGCGGTGGCGGCCTGAGTCCCGAGCGGCTGGCCGAAACCGCTCGGCGTTGCGTTGCCGGGTGGCGTCAGAATGAGGTAGCGACCAGGGTTGTGCACGACCCCTCCGCCGACGTTCCAGGCGAGGTGCCCGCCCAAGAACCAGAGGCGGTTGTACGCCATCGCGCTGAGGAAATTCTGCGTGCAGGCGTCGCAGTCGTGCAGTTTCCTTCGGTTCCCTTACCGCCGAAGGG
>JAYTOQ010000763.1:0-2632 GCA_043747665.1 Polyangiaceae bacterium
GTCTTGCTCGCAATCGCCAGGTGCTGATCGGGCTCGCGGGTCTCACCGGCGCGGCGGGCATCGCGCTCGCGTGCGGAGACAGCGCGACCAACGGTACGGACGCGGGCACCAGCGGCGCGAGCGGCACGACGGGCGGGACCAACGGAACCACCGGCGCGAGCAGTGGCACCAGCGGCGCGAGCGGTGGCACCAGCGGCGCGAGCGGCACGAGCGGCGCCGTCCCCGGTCCCGGCACGATGCACGCGGGCTGCCGCATCTTCCCCAACGACAACGCCTGGAACAGCACCGTCGACACCTTGCCTCTCGACACCGAGCTCATGGCCAGCGTGATGCCCGGCATGGCGCTCGGCACCGGCCTGCATCCCGATTGGGGAACGGCGACCGACAACTACGGCATCCCGATCACCGTCGGTAAGGCCGCGGCACCTGCGCTCATCACGTGGAACACGAGCTATGGTCCGAACGAGAGCGATCCGCTCACGTGCTCCAAGGGGTCATTCTGTTACCCAATCCCAATCGACGCAAAGATCGAGGGCGGACCCGGCGCCAAGGCGGCGAGCGATCGCCACGTCCTCTTCCTCGCCACGGACGGCGCGCCGGATCACTGCGTTCTCTACGAGCTGTACAATACACAGAACCCGTCTGGCGGCGGCTTCACGGCGGCGAGCGGAGCCATCTGGAAGCTCGACTCCAACGCGCTGCGTACCGAAGGGTGGACCTCTGCCGACGCTGCCGGCCTCCCCGTGCTCGCCGGTCTCGTGCGGCTCGAGGAGATCAAGCGCGGCGAGATCCCCCACGCGCTTCGCTTCACCATGGACAGCTCGCGGCAGGCGTACATCCATCCCGCGACGCACGCCGCGGGCTCCGACGGTGCTGCGCTGCCGCCAATGGGCCTGCGCCTCCGGCTCAAGGCGACCTTCGACGACTCGGCGTTCAAGGGCGCGTCGAAGGTCATCACCACCGCGATGAAGAAGTACGGCCTCATCCTCGCCGACAACGGCTCCAACTGGTACGTGAGCGGCGAGACCGGCGACGCTTGGGCGCCCGAGATGGACGCCGTGCTCTCGAGCCTCGGCAAGGTGAAAGGCAGCGACTTCGAGATCGTCAAGACCGGCACCGTCGTCGTCACCCCGCCCTAGCCGCGGTCACCGGTCACGAGGAAGTTGGCCGTGACCGGCGCACGCGATGGCTCGCTCCGCGACGCGCTCGCGACCGGAATCGTCTTCGCTCGCTTTTCCCAGACGACGTCGATGCTCGTTTCACATCGAAGGTCTGCATCTCCCCGATGGACGGCGTGCCCACGGTCATGCTCCGCGTCGGCAACGATCGCGAAAGCACCATCGTGGAGGCGCTCATCCGCGTCGTGATGATCCGCACCGTCACGACGAAGGAAGGGACGCTCTTCCATCGCACGGTGGATCTTCCGCTGCAGCGCGATAGCTCGCTGGCGCTGAGCCGCTCGTGGACGGTGCTTCACACCACCGACGAGAAGAGCCCGCTGTTCGGTCTCACACCGGAGGCCCGCACTCGACAAGAGGTCGAAATTAAATCGAGCCTACCGAGGTGACCGAGGTGTTTCCATATCCGAACGCGCGTTGACGCGAGGCGGCGATGGCCGGAGCGATGCGACGCTCGAGATCGAGCCGCGTCGCGTCGTGCTCTTCGGCCTCGAGCTGCTCGCCCATGATGCCCCATCGCTCCCAGCGGCCGTCGCGCGCCTCGTCCGGCATCGGCGACGACATCGTCTTCGGCAATGCGCGGAGCGCACCCTCGAGCGCGCTCGCCACCGCTTCTCCGCCTTCGGCGAGGCACCAGCGCACGACATCCCAGCCGTGACGTGCGTGGCGTCCTTCGTCGGCCGCGATCTCCTTCAAGATGGCTTGGATGGCTGGCGCTTCGCAACGCCGCGCCAGCTTGGCGATGATCCGCGCCGACACGCCTTCGTGGAGCGCGCCGTCGATCAGCGAATCGACGGCGAGCTGGGCTAGCGCGATCGTCCGCGAGCGTGAGAGGGTGCGCGCCCGAGCAGCCTCCGGGAAGGCCCCGGGGCTCTGCACGCGACCATCGATGGCGCGAGCGAGGCCGAAGCAGAGCTCCGCGTGCCGGATCTCGTCGAGGGCATCGCGATTGGCATCGGCGATGAGATCAGGCGGCGCGCCGAGAGCCATGAGATCGAGCGTGAGGCGAGCGAATGCCGCGACCGACGCGTGCTCTGTGCGTCCGTTCTCGCGCCACTGAGCCGCGAGCGCATCGCGCGTCGGCTCGTCATCGGTCTCGATGATGCCCACGGGGCCAGACGACGAGAGGCCCGCGCCGGTCCACCCATCGCCGCTCTCGACGGGCGGAAGGAGGATGCGACCCACGCTGCGGATCTGACGGCCGCGCGTGAACATCATCGTGGAGAGCAGCGCGGAGATCGCGCCGAGGGCCACCATGAAGAGGTTGCCGAACGTGAGACTGACCGATGCCAGCACGCCCGTGCCGCCCGGCAATGCGCCGAGGCCCTTCACGAAAGCTGCAACGCCGTGACCCGCACCGACCATGCCGCAGAGCGCAGCGAGCAAGAACGCGAGGCCCGCAACCGCGTTCGAACGCGTGAGGACGCTTGCGACGATCGAGAGCACGAAGCCCG
>JAYTOQ010000764.1:0-7433 GCA_043747665.1 Polyangiaceae bacterium
GTCATCGTCGCCCCCGGGCCCGACGTGCGCGACGGCGCGCGTACGGAATGAGACCCTAGGATCGACCGATGCAGTGGTTAGCTGACATCTGCGTCCGGAGGCCGATCTTCGCGACCGTCCTCATTCTTCTCATCCTCGTCATCGGCGTCGCCGGGTACATGAACCTCGGCGTCGACCGCTTCCCGAACGTCGACCTGCCGATCGTCGTCGTCACCACGCGCCTTCCCGGCGCTGCGCCCGAGGACGTCGAGAGCGAGATCTCCGACAAGATCGAGGAGGCCGTCAACACCATCAGCGGCATCGACGAGCTCACCTCGATCTCGAGCGAGGGCGTCTCGCAGGTCATCATCCGTTTCGTCCTCGAGAAGGGCACCGACGTCGGCTCGCAGGAGGTCCGCGACCGACTTCAGCTCGTGCTCCCGGACCTCCCGAAGGACATCGAGCTGCCCACGGTGCAGAAGCTCGATCCCGATGCTTCGCCGATCATCTCGCTCGCGCTGAAGTACACGGGTCACCCCATCCAGGAGGTGACCGAGCTCGCCGACAAGCGTATTCGCCGCCAGATCGAGACCGTCAACGGCGTCGGTCAGGTCAGCATCATCGGCGGACAGAAGCGTCAGGTGAACATCTGGCTCGATCCCGTTCGCATGCGCGGCGCCAACGTGACGGCGCTCGACGTGCAGCGCGCCGTCGCCACGCAGAACCTCACGGTGCCCGGCGGTCGTGTCGACACCGGTCCCGAGCAGCTCACGCTTCGCATCCACGGCCGCGTCGAGCGCGCCGAGGCCATCGGCGACCTCGTGGTTCGCCAGGAGGCCGGTCACTCCATCCGCGTGCGCGACGTCGCGCGCGTCGAGGACGGCGCGGAGGAGCACGAGACCGCCGCCGTGCTGAACGGCGAGCCCACCATCGTGCTCGCCGTCAGGAAGCAGTCCGGCACCAACACCGTGCAGGTGGTCGACGAGCTGCGCGCGCGTCTCGGCGACATCCGAAAATCGCTGCCGAAGGGCGCCGCCATCGAGGTGGTGCGCGACGACTCCGGCGTCATCCGCACCAGCGTCAGCGGCGTGAAGGAGCACCTCGTCGTCGGTGCCCTCCTCGCCGCCATCGTGGTGTTCTTCTTTCTCGGCAGCGTCCGCAGCACCGTCATCGCCGCGCTCGCAATTCCCACCAGCATCATCGGGACGTTCGCGTGCATGTGGTTCATGCACTATACACTCAATACGATCACGCTGCTCGCGCTGGCGCTCGCCGTGGGCATCGTCATCGACGACGCCATCGTCGTCCTCGAGAACATCTTCCGCTTCGTCGACGAGAAGAAGTACGAGCCAAAGGCCGCCGCCGTCGCCGCCACCAAGGAGATCGGCCTCGCCGTGCTCGCCACCACGATGTCGCTCATCGCGGTGTTCTTGCCGGTGGCGTTCCTGGGCGGCATCCCTGGCCGCTTCCTCAGCAGCTTCGGCATCACGATGGCGTTCTCCATCGCAGTCTCGCTCGTGGTGAGCTTCTCGCTCACGCCCATGCTCGCGTCGCGCTGGCTCAAGAAGAAGGTCGAGGGCCAGAAGAAGCCGCTCGGCGAGCGCATCGTCGACACGTTCTATCGCCCGATCGAGCGCGTCTACCTCACGCTTCTCCGCTTCGTGCTCTCGCAGCGCTGGGTGGTTCTCATCGCCGCCGGTGTCTCGCTCGGATCGTGCGTGCCGCTCGCCGGCATCGCGAAGAAGGGGTTCTTGCCCGTCAACGACGAGGCGCAGATGGAGGTGGTCGTCCGCGCCCCCGAGGGCACGAGCCTCGCGCAGACCCAGCTCATCACCGACCGCATCGCCGGTGAGCTCCGGAAGTGGCCGACCGTGAAGCTCACGCTCGCCACCGTCGGCGACGACGCCGCGAAGACGCAGAACGTCGGCCGCATCTACACCAAGTTCGTCGATCCCGACGCTCGCGAGGAGAGCCAGGTCGAGCTGATGAACAAGGTGCGGAACGAGATCTTCCCGCACCAGCAGCCCGGGCTCCGACTCAGCGTGCAGGAGGTGGCGGCCTTCGGCGGCGGCTTCTCCACCGCGAAGATCCAGTACACGGTTCGTGGCCCCGAGCTGAAGAAGCTCGAGGTCATCACCGATCACATCCTCAACAAGCTGCGCAACGTCCCGGGCGCCGTCGACGTCGACTCGTCGCTCATCTCCGGCAAGCCCGAGCTCGGCGTCTACATCGATCGTCCGCGTGCCGCCGACCTCGGGGTCTCGGTCGCGGACACCGCCGGCGCGCTGCGCGTGCTCGTCGACGGCGTGAAGGTGTCGACCTACGAGGAGAAGGGCGAGCAGTACGACGTTCGCATGCGCGCCGAGCGCCAGTACCGCGCCGATCCCGTCGGTCTCGAGATGCTGACCGTGCCGTCGCCACGCCTTGGGCTCATTCCGCTGCGGAGCGTCGTCGATCTGAAGCGAGGCACAGGGCCCGCCACCATCAACCACCTCAATCGGCAGCGCGTCGTGACGCTGTTGTCCAACGTGAAGCCGGGCTTCAGCGACGGCGCCGTCGCCGATGCGGTCGCGCGGCTCATCAAGGAAGAGCACCTCGACGCCGAGTACATCGCGGAGCCCACCGGGCAGACGCGCGAGATGGGTCGCGTCTTCGTCAGCTTCGGCGCCGCCATCGGGCTCTCGTTCATCTTCATGTACCTGGTGCTCGCCGCGCAGTTCAACTCGTGGCTGCATCCGGTGACCATCCTCCTGTCGCTCCCGCTGACGCTGCCGTTCGCGGTGCTCTCGGTGGTGCTCATGGGGCAGTCGCTCGATCTCTTCTCGGGGCTCGGCATCCTCGTGCTCTTCGGCGTCGTGAAGAAGAACGCGATCCTCCAGATCGATCACACCAACACGTTGCGCGCGCAGGGTCTGCCGCGCTACGAGGCGATCCTCGAGGCGAATCGCGATCGGCTCCGGCCCATCCTCATGACCACGCTCGCCTTCGTCGCCGGCATGATGCCGCTCGTGCTCTCGCACGGCATCGGCGGCGGAAACAACCGCGCGACCGCAGGCGTCGTCGTCGGCGGGCAGACGCTGTCTCTCTTGCTCACGCTGCTCGCCACGCCCGTCGCGTATTCGGTGTTCGACGACATCTCGAACCTGATGCGACGCATCCTCGGCCGTCCGCCGGCCGAGCCGACGTCGCCGCACGGCAAGACGTTGCCGCTGGGCACCGTGGCCGGCGAGCCCGGATCCGAAGGCGTCGCGCACGCCGAGGAGTGAGCGCGAGCACGACGCGAGCGCAAGGAAGTCGAGACGACCGCGTAGCGCGATCGCGCGGCTGGCGTGTGCCTTGCTTCGCGACCTCTGCATCACACCACGGTCGTCCTCGTCGGCGGCCAGGCGGCGAGCGAACCGGCGGGGTTCTTCGTGGCCCGCGCCGGGCGCATCCGCGACGCGCTCATCGCGCGCGGCGTCGACTTGCACCGCATCGTGATCGGGGCGACGAACGCGTCACGCGAGGGCGGCCTCATGGTCGGCGACACCGGCGTTCGCATCTAGGTCACGCACTGGCAGCAGGTGCGCGGGTTCGTCCCGTCCGACACCGGCGTTCGCGCAGCGCAGCGCTCGCTGGCGCCGTATCGACCGCTTCAGAGGCGGCCGGCGGGCGCCCACTCACGCTCCGCCGCGACGTGTCCGTAGCCATGACCGACGATCGCGCCGTACATGAGGTGGATCGCGTAGAAGCAAAGAACGCCTGCGACGCCGATGTTCGCGAAGAACGGCCCCGGGTCGGCAAGGACGCCGGGAACGAGCGGGTGCCATTGCGGGGTCAAGCCCACGGCCATTCCGATGAGCGACGCGTGCAGGAAGCCGAGGATCATCCCGGTGAAGGCTCCGCCGTGGACCCAGACGGTCTCGAACAGCCATCCGTAGAGGAGGCCAAACGCACCACCAATGGCGAGATGGATCCCGAGCCCGAGCAGGAACGACGCCGTGCTCGGCGCGACGCCGAACATCGTGCCCAGGAGGAGCTCGAGACGGATCGGCATGCCGATCGCGCGCAGGACCGCAGAGGCGACGCTGATCGCTCCCGCGCCGATGACACCGTAGACGATGGCCCGCTTGGCTCGCATGGTCGACCTTCCGTCCGCGCGAGGCGCGGGCGTCTCGTCGAGGTGCATTGGGTGGGCCACGCAGGTCCAGCACCAAGAGCGCGAGCATGAAACCTCACCTTGCTGCACTTCCGAGGTACCATCGGGCGAGCGCATGCCGGGCAGCGGCAACGAAGGATCGAACGAGCACCGCGGGC
Organism: Polyangiaceae bacterium; assembly: GCA_043747665.1. Taxonomy (GTDB): domain Bacteria; phylum Myxococcota_A; class Polyangia; order Polyangiales; family Polyangiaceae; genus Labilithrix. The sequence goes on from JAYTOQ010000764.1 coordinate 4,276, forward strand.
TTCTAGGAACGCCGGCACGCGCGAGCGTCGCCGCAGCGCAGGTCGAAGCCTTGCTCGCCGCCCTCGATGCCGCGAGCGACGGCACCGAGCGCGCCGAGATCCTCGTCGAGGTCGCGCGTCGCATGATGGGCGATCTGGGGGACACGGCGCAGGCCATCGATGCGCTCGTCGAGGCCTGGAAGGCCGACCCGACGTACGAGCCGATCCTCGACGTCCTCGAGCCGCTCGTCACCGCCGAGCGTCGCTGGGCCGAGATCATGGAGACCACGCGTTCGCTCGCGAGCGGCGAGGCCGACAAGCCGCGCGCGATTGCCTACGCCGAGGCCATGGTCCGCTGGCTCACGCGCGAGGTGCCGGATCCCGATCTCGCCCGCCAGTGGCTGGAGCGGATCCGCGCGCTCGACTCGACACACTGGCAGATCCACATGCTCCAGGCCGCGATGTCTCGCGAGCACGGCGACTCCAAGCGCGAGCTCGAGGAGCTCGACCTCGCCGTGCTCTCGGCGAAGCGCGCCGACGATCGCGCCCGCATCCACCTGATGATGGCGGAGCGCTACAAGGACGATTCGCTGCGCACGTTCAGCCTCGCCTCGGCGAAGAAGCACTACGCCGCCGCGGCCAAGCTCTTTCCGCGCGCAATGGACGCCCTGCGCGGCCTGGAGCAGATCGCCATCCGCGAGAACGACAAGACGGCGATCGCCGAGGTGCTCCGGCGGCAGGCCGATGCCGACCTCGACGACGCCGGGCGCATCACCATCCTCCTGTGGCTCGCGAAGATCGAGGAAGAGGACTTTCGCAAGCCCGAGCTCGCGGCGAGGACCCTCGAACGGGTCATCGCCGTCGCGCCTGGTCACTCGATCGCCATCGAGGGCCTCGAGCGAACGTACGGAGCCGCGCGCGCGTGGCCCGAGCTCGCCGCAGTGCTCGAGCGCGCCGCGCGATCGACCGTCGAGCCCGAGCTGCGCGTGGCTCGCCTGGAGCGGCTCGGCGCCGTGCTCGAGACGAAGATGGGCGATGCGCGCGCCGCCATCGCTACCTACGAGCGGCTGCAGAAGGTGCTTCCGGAGGACGAGACCGTGCTCACCGAGCTCGCGCGTCTCACCGAGAAGATCGGCGACGTGCGCGCTGCCGTTCAGTACCGCGAGCGCCTCGCCGACCTCGCGCCCGTGCCCTCCACGCGCGCACGCATGCACGTCATCGCCGGCCAGCTGCTCGTGCCGGTCGACGCCGCGTCGGCAAGACAGCACTTCGAGCGCGCCGTCGCCGCCGATCCGTCGAACCAGCCGGCGTGGAATGCGCTGCTCTGGGATGCGCGCGCGGAGGGTGACGCGGTTCGCACCGAGCGTTACCTCGAGGAGCGCGCGCGCAAGACCGAGACACCGCGCGCGCGAGCCTCGGCCTTCGTGGAGCTCGCCGACGCACGCCGGAAGCGTGGCGATGCGAACGCTGCGCGTCGCGCGTTCGAGGAAGCCGCCGCCGCCGACCCCAGCAACGAGACCGCGGCCGTCGCGCTGGTGACGGCGCTGGTCGAGGAGGGACGCTATGCGGAGGCCGAGCCGCTGTGCGACGTGGCCATCTCGGCCGCCGAGCGCGACAAGGACTACGATCGCATCATTGTCGTCCGCCGCGCGCAGGCCCGCACCGCCACCGCGCTGGGCAAGCCCGATCGCGCTCTGATCGCCACGCTCGCCGCATACAACGTTCGGGCCGATCAGGAGGCGAAGGAGATGCTCGTCGCGGCGGCCGTCCCGATGCGCGCCGATCCCCTGGTGCTGACGGCGCGTGACGCTCTTGTCGACATCGCAGATGCGCCCGAGGGCCTCTCCGTCGAGGCGCGCGCGGGCCTCGCCGACATCCTGGTGCTGACGGGCGACGCAGATCGCGCGGCGGTCCTCTACGACGACGTGCTCCAGGAAGCGCCCGGGCACGGCTCGGCCATGGCCGGTCTCGCGCAGCACCACACTGCGTCGGGCAATCCCATCGCCGCGCTCAGCCTCAAGCGCCAGCTGGCGCTGGTCATCGCCGATCCCGACGAGAAGTTCACGGCGCTCGTGAGCATCGCCGAGCAGCTCGCGACCAAGGCCGGCAGCGACGAGCTCGCCGCCGAGGTCTACGAGGAGGCGCGTCAGCTCAGGCCGCGCGACCTGCCGATCCTCCACAAGTTGCTCGCGCTCTATCCGAAGCTCGGCAAGTGGGCGTCGCTCTTCGACGTGCTGCGATCGATCGCCGAGAGCGACTCCGACCCCGCGCGCAAGGCGAAGACGCTCTACACGATGGCGCACATCGCGAAGGACGAGCTCGCAGACCGCGGCGTGGCGCTACGCCTCTACGAGCAGGCGCTGGACGTCGACCCTTCCCAGCTCGTCGCGTTCGAGAACATCGTCCGCATCCTCACCGAGGACCGCGACTGGCTGGGCCTCGAGCAGATGTACAAGCGCATGATCGGCCGCGCCCTCGTCGGGGGCGAGCGTGAGCTCGGCCTACAGCATGCACTCTACAAGCAGATCGGGCTGGTCTATCGTGACCGGCTCAACAACCCGGCGCAGGCGATCGCGGCATTCCAGGCCGCGGTGCATCTCCGGCCCGAGGAAGAGCAGGGCCAGACCATCCTCCGCGAGCTGCTCTCGCATACCGGCCAGGGCCAGGGCGCGGTCGCCATCACCATCGAGCGCATCCTTCGCGAGCCCCTCGATCCCGCGCCGTATCCAGCGCTGTTCGAGCTGCTCGTGGCGCAAGGCGCACGAGATCGCGCGCTTTGCGTGGCCTCCGCGATGCGCTTCCTCGGGATCGCGCAGGCCGGCGCGCAGGGGCTCCGCGCGTCGTATCCGCAGCCGCCCATCGAGGGCATCGTGCAGGACCTCGGCATGGACGGCTACCGCGAGCTCCTTCATCACGAGATGGATCCGGCGCTCACCGAGATCTTCGAGGTGGTGGGGCCGGCCGTCGTCGACCTCGCCATCGCGCGCCTGTCGTTGCGTGAGCGGCTCACGTACCCCGGGTCCGCGCTGAAGGACTACGACTGGCTCGGAAAATCGATCGGGCGCGCGGCAATGATCCTCGGGGCTCCTCCGCTCCGCGTGTACCAGCGCAAGGGTCCGGGTCCGGCGCTGGTCGCCGCCGCGACCAGGCCGGCGTCGCTCCTCGCGTATCCGCCGGCG
>JAYTOQ010000765.1:0-3408 GCA_043747665.1 Polyangiaceae bacterium
ACGGCCGACGTGCTCGACCGTGGCGCGTCGTGCCACCTCGCGCGTGCTAGCGCCAGCGTCGGTCCGTCGCGGGAGGGGCCATCAACATGGCGACGACCACGTCTGCCACGACCGCGACCGCGCTTCGCCGCTCGGAACCCCCACTGGCACCGAGCGGCGCGGCGGCACCGACGAAAATATTCGCCGCTGGGTCGTACTCGATGCCTGCGACGCGGGACCACCGCGTTTCGGCATTGGGCTTCGCATGCGCCGCGAGTGAGGGCCAACCGCGGGGACCACCGCTCGTCAGGTGCACGCGCAGGTGCTCGCCGGTGATCGTCGCGTGGTGTTCACTGACTTTGGCGACCTCGAGCCCTGCCTCCCGTGCGGCCGCAACGACGGCGTCGACGAGCTTTGCCGACGCCTCCGCCTGCGCCTCTGCAGCGTCGGCGGGGGGCCTCGCCCGAGCGAAAATCGAGACCGCTTCGACCTCATCGTAGTGCGTCATCGCCCCACTCCTTCTCGGTCGTTCATGACGGCCGGTCCCTAAGTATAAGGCTCGAACGTCCAAACGGCCATCGGACCCACCTCGGCCGTGCACCCGATCCGGGCAGCCGGCGAGGCGCTGCGTCTCACGTGACGACGACAGCTTTCTCAGCCGTGCTGCGAGATAGGCTCGGAGCCTTGAACGGGAGGTGGTGGTGGGCTCCCGCGGTGAGCGAGAATCAAGATGGGGCACTGCACGAGCCGGGCGATGATCGCGAGGAGAACCGCACCGCCGATGACGACGACCGCTAGGGGCTTCTGCGTCTCCGAGCCGATGCCGTGCGAGAGGGCCGCTGGCAGAAGACCCATGATCGCGACGAGCGTCGTCATGAGCACAGGCCTGAGGCGCGTCGTGCTCGCTTCGAGGGCAGCTTCTTCGACATCTTTTCCCTCGGATCTCAGGTGCTGGAAGTAGCTGACGACCAAGAGCGCGTCTTGTATCGCGATGCCGAACACCGAGATGAACCCCATGGCGCCGGACACCGAGAAGTGCAGCCGCGCGACGAACAGTGCGATGACCCCGCCGGCACACGCGACGGGCAGATTTGCGAGCACGATTAGCGTGTCGCGGAAGCTGCGGACGGACGTGTAGACGAGTAGCGCGATGAGAATGAGTGTGGCGGGCACGATGAGGGCGAGGCGCCCCTGCGCCTCCTTCAGCTCGTTGATCTCGCCGCCCCACTCCACATGCATACCTTCGGTGAGCGCGACCGCGCTCTCGCTCTTCTTCTGCGCTTCGCCCACCGTGCTCTCGAGATCGCGGCCTCGAACGGAGAACTTGATCGGCGTGTAGCGCGTCCCGTCTTCACGGAAAATGACGGCCGGGCTGTCCTCCATTTTGACCTCGGCGATCTGTCCGAGCGGCACCGGCGTTCCGTCGGCACCGAAGATCATGAGCTCCTTGATCGCCTCGACGCTCTGGCGATACGGCGCGAGCCAGCGAACCGTCAGATCGAACCGACGGTCCCCTTCGAGCACCTGCGTCACGGCCTTGCCGCCGATCGCTGCCTGGATGATCGACTCGACGTTCCCGGTATTCAGGCCGTAGCGAGAGCACGCCTGCCGATCGGGCACGATGCGGATGCTCGGCTGGCCGCTCGATCGAATCAGGCCGAGGTCCTCGACGCCCTTGATGCTGCCGACGGAACCCATGATCTTGTCGGCCGTTGTCTCGTTCTCGCTCACGCTCGGCCCGAAGACCTTGATCGAGTTCTCGCCTTTGACACCGCTCATCGCTTCTTCGACGTTGTCGGAGATCATCTGCGAGAAGTTGAACACGGCGCCCGGGAACGCCTCGGCGAGCTCCTTCGAGAGCTCGGTCGTGAGATTCTCCTTGGTGAGTCCCTTCTCCCACTTGTCGAAGGGCATCAGCGGCGCGAAGAGCTCGATGTTCTGGAATCCCGCGACGTCCGTGCCGTCATCGGGACGCCCGAGCTGCGAGATGACCGTGAGCACCTCCTTGTGCTTGCGCGTCTTGTCGTCGCAGGCGCCGTCGGGTGGACACCCGCGCAAGATCGCGCGCATCCGCCCGACGTACTTCCCGGAGGCCTCGAGGGATACCGACGTCGGCAAGCTGGCGCGAATCCAGAGATTGCCCTCCTCGAGCTTCGGCATAAACTCGCCCCCGAGCGTCTTGAACAGCGAGAGGCCGATCACGACTGGAACGATCCCGATCGCAACGGCAGCCCAGGGCCGCCGCATTCCAAAGTGGAAGACCGGCTCGTAGAGCGACTTCAGTGTCCGGGTGGCGAAGCTGTCCTTGTCCTCGGCGGTCGGCGGGATGAGCTTGGACGCGAGGGCCGGGGTGAGCGTCATGGCGAGCAGGATCGCGCCACCGATCGCGAACGCGTACGTGTGCGCCATCGGAGAGAAGATGACCCCGGACACGCCCGTCATCGTGAAGAGCGGCAAGAACGCAACGCCGATGATGATCGTCGAGAACATCATCGGCCTCGAGACGACGCGGGCTCCCGACAGCACGCGCTCCTGGATGCTCCCCTTCCCGTGCTTGCCGAGGAAGTGAAATATGCTCTCCATCATGATGACGCTCGAGTCGACGACGATCCCGAAGTCGACCGCGCCCAGCGAGATGAGGTTCGCTGGGGTCTTCGTCAGCACCATTCCGCAGAACGCAGCCAGGAGCGCGAGCGGGATGTTCAGGGCGGTGATGAGCGCAGCGCGTGCGTGACCAAGGAAGAGGATCAAGATGATCGTCACGAGGACCATGCCCACGAGCAAGTTCTCGAGAACGGTGTGCGTAGTGATCTCGACCAGCGCACCGCGATCGTAATACGGGACGATCTCCATCCCCGGCGGCAGGAGGTGATTGGCCCTGATGTACTCGACTCGCGCGTGGATTCCCTTCAGCGTCGTGGGAGTCTCCCCGCCGTATCGCATGAGCACGGTCCCCTGCACGATGTCCTCGACGGCGTCGTGCCCGACGATCCCGAGACGCGGCGCCGAGCCGAGTTCGACGCTTCCGATGTCGCGAACTCGGATCGGCGTTCCGGAGCGCGCCGCGACGACGATCGCCTCGATGTCATGGACGTCGCGGATGAGACCCACGCCCCGGATTGTGTACGCCTGCTCTCCCAGGGTGAGCCGCTGACCGCCGACGTTCTGGTTGGAGCTCGAGATCGCCGTCACCAGCTGATCAAGCGTGACGCCATAGGCCTTGAGCCGAAATGGATCGACGTTGACGTGGTACTGCTTCGTTTGACCACCGAAGCTCACGACGTCGACGACGCCGGGCACTTGCTTGAACTGACGCTCGAGGATCCAGTCCTCCGCCGTCTTCAACTCGCGAAGGTTGTAGTCCTTGCCTTTGAGCTCGTAACGAAAGACCTCGCCAATGGCATTCCACGGGCTGATCTGCGCCTGCAC
>JAYTOQ010000766.1:0-2293 GCA_043747665.1 Polyangiaceae bacterium
AAGATCAACGAGCAATTCGAGTCGCTCACGCGCGCGCACGCCAACGTCTACGCCTACCGCAGCGCATTCCCGCGGGCTCCCTCGGACGGCGGCGTCGAGCACGACGCGTTCGACGGCCAGTGGTTCGGCGTCGAGCAGCGCTTGGTCTGGAAGCCAGCATCGATGCTGCGCCTCACGGTCGGCGGCGAATTCCAGGACCACATCAAGGCGCACGAGACCAGCGCCGACGAGAAGAGCGTCATCATCGACGATGACCACCCGTTCACGCTGATCGCCGGCTACGGCGTCGCGGACGTGTCGCCCACCAAGGCCGTGAAGCTCTCGGCTGGCGCGCGCTTCGACTCGTACTCGACGTTCGGCTCGTCGTTGAACCCTCGCCTGGCGGCGATCCTGAAGCCGTACGAGGGCGGCAACGTGAAGGTCATCTTCGGCAAGGCCTTCCGCGCGCCCAGCATCTACGAGCTGTTCAACGCCTCGGGCGGCGGGCAGCGCCAGAGCACTGGCCTCAAGCCGGAGAACCTCTACTCCGCAGAGATCGAGTACAGCCATCGCTTCTCGCGCAACGTGGTCGGCGTGCTCTCGACGTATGCAAACTACATCGAAAACCTGATTGCCCTGCGCAACCTGCCGAACGCCACCAGCAGCGTGCCGTCGTACGCCTACAACAACACGAGCGACCCGGTCGGCACGTTCGGCGGCGAGGCGGAGCTGCGTCGCGAATGGAAGGAGGGCTGGATGGTCAGCGCTTCGTACTCGGTGCAGAAGTCGCGCTACCTGCGCTCGGGATCGCTCGGCGACGTCGTCGGCTTCAAGCACGCGACCAACCTGCGCGAGGTCCCGAACTCGCCGAACCACCTCGCCGCGATCAAGGGCGGCGTGCCGATCCTCGGCCGCGCGTTGCTGCTCATGAACCGCATCACCCTCGAAGGCCCGCGCTTCGACCGCAACGACCGCGACGGCGCCGACCAGCCTCCGCAGCGCGAGACGCAGCCGTCGGTGCTGTGGGACATCGTGTTTTCGGGCGGCGAGCCGCGCTGGGGACTGACCTATGCGGTCGGCATGTACAACGCGTTCGATACGCGGTGGGAGGTCCCGCTCAGCGCGGAGTTCCGCCAGACCACCATGCCCCAGAACGGGCGCACCTTCCTCGCCACGGGAGCGATCACGTTCTGACCATGAAGACCTCCCACCTCTACCGTGCCGCCGCAACGACGGTGCTGCTCGCAGCAGCGGCGTGCCTCGCCGCCGAATCGTACGTGTATAGTGCACAGAAGTACGATCCGACCGCGGATTGCCTGGCCGGCTCGAAGGCGATCGAGGTGGTCAAGGGGTCCGGCGCATCGGCGACCTGCAACGCGACGTGCTTGATGGTGGGCGAGGATCTCTACGTCTCGACGCTCTGCCCGCCGCTGCCGACCATCGCCACCGCCGTGGATCACGACGCCGGCACGTGCATCGCGGCACTGGCAGCCGCGGCCCGTGGCGGGACCTGCGATGCGCCTCTCCCCACCGAAGGTGGAGCTGATGATGGCGGCGACGCGACGGTCGGCAACGATGCCGCGGACGATGCGGGCGACGATGCCGATACGGTCGACGCTGCCGAGGCCGGCGCGGTCAAGGACGCGAGCGACGCCGGCTGAGGCCGCGTGCTGTCTCCTGTTGCGCCGCTCCGCGGCCGCGTTCTCCCTCAGCCTGCGACGAGAACCGCCGCGCTCAGCGCCCGGCCGTCGGTCGCGCCGACCTGCACGCGCGCGTAGAGGCCCGCCGCTTCTCCACCCAGGACGAACACGCCGTAGTTGACGATCTCGCCGCGCGGTCCCTCCTTCGCGTGGAAGCAGCGCTGCACGATCCAGAGACCCGGTCGCGCATGGGCGAGCGACTCCTTCCAGACCTCGGCGGTGACCAGCTTGCCGATCACCACCTCGTCGCCCTCGGCGCCGTAGTCGCTCTTCAGGACCCAGTCGTCCTTCTGCGCGACGAGCTGCTCGACGTGGATGGCCTCCAGGCGGCGCGTCACCGGGACATGCGCGCGGATGGTCTCCTGCGAGCGCCTCGAGAAGCGATGGATCTGCTCCCACATGAAGGCCATCGCTCGCTTGTTCTGCGGGACGACGGCGCCGAACGGGTTCACCACCGCCGCGCTGCCCTCGAGCATCGCGGCCAGCACCGCCTCGAGCGGCTCCTCGAGCGGCCGCGGGTCGAGGAGCTCCTCGTCGTCCCATGCGCTCTGGCGCTCGCCCCACCAGTCGGTCTTGTAGTGACGGAGCACGAGCGAGATGACGTCGTCGAACAG
>JAYTOQ010000767.1:0-1665 GCA_043747665.1 Polyangiaceae bacterium
GTGGGCCTCGACGCAGCCCTGAGGCAGCGCGAAAGAGTGTAGCTTCGCGTGATGATCACGGCGGTCGCCTTGCTGCTCGCCGCGGCTCCGCTGGCGGTCGCCGCGCCGCCCGCGCCGAGCGGGGACCCGCAGCGCGGCGGCAAGCTCCTCGCGAAGAAGGGCTGCATCGCGTGCCACTCGACCGACGGCACGGCGCGCTCGGGGCCGACGTTTCGCGGGCTCTACGCCTCGAGCCGCACCGTCACCACGGGGAACGCCGGGGAGGGGAAGGCCGCGACGCGAACGGTGGTCGCCGACGACGCGTACATCGCGCGCGCCCTTCGCGACCCCGATGCCGACGTGCTGCTCGGGTTTCCGCGCGGCGTGATGCCGAAGTACGAGCTCGACGACGAGGACGTCGCATCCATCGCGCGCGCGGTCGAGGCGCTCGCCGTATCGGAGAGCGCAAACCCGTTCGCGCCCAGCTCCCAGCCGGTACCGCAGCCGTCGGCGAACGCGCTGCCGTTGCTCGCCGTGTACGGCACGTGGTTCGTCGGCCTGCACCTCCTTCTCTCGAGCGCGAACGTCAGGAAGAAGCTCGTCGCGAAGCTCGGCGCCGGGAAGTTCAGCGCCCTCTACTCGGTATGCGCCGCCATCGGTCTGATCGGGATGATCGTCGCGTATCGAGGCGCGCCGTACCTCGAGATGTGGCTGCCGCCGCGCGCCTTCCGCTGGGCGCCGGTGCTGGTCATGCCCGTCTCGTTGCTCCTCCTCATCGCGGGCTTCTCGACGAAGAGCGCCACCACGGTCGGGACCGCCGACGCCGCCGGTGACCCGGATGCCGCGCGCGGCATCTTCACCATCACGCGGCACCCTGCGCTGTGGGGCTTCGCGCTGTGGGCCGGAGCTCATCTCCTCGCCAACGGCGAGCTCCGCGCCATCCTCGTGTTCGTGGCCATCCTCGTGCTCGCGGTCGCCGGCATGGTGCACATCGATCGCCGCCGCGCCGCCGCGCTCGGCGACACCTGGGAGGGCTATCGAGCGAAGACCTCGCTCGTGCCCTTCGGAGCCATCATTCGCCGCCGAGCTCGGCTCGATCTGAGGGGGATCGGGTTCGTGCGCCTGCTGGCGGCCGCGTTCGTCTACGTTGCGATTCTCCACATGCACGCGCTGGTGATCGGCGCCTCTCCGATGCCTTGACTATGCTACAAACTCGCACCCGGCCATGACCGATCGCGCGTCATTCGCCGCGGAACTCTCCCGCGGCTTCGGAACGATCGACAGGCGCGCCGTGCTCGTCGGTCGCACCGCCGAGCTCCGCGTCCTCGACGAGTCGCTGCGAGCGGTTCGCGACGACGGACGTACGCGAACGGTCACGCTCGTCGGCGCCAACGGCATCGGCAAGACCCGCCTCGTCCGCGATTTCCTCTCGAAGCAGCGCGCCACGGAGCACGGCGTGCCGCGCGTCTTCCGGGGCTCTGCGCGTGAGCAAGGCTCCGCGTACGATGTCTTCGCGCGCGTCCTCCGCGCGCGCTTCGGCATCGTCGAGGGCATGGACGGTGAGGCGGCGAAGGCGCAGGTGCGCGGCCAGGTCGCGGCCGTCCTCGAGGACCGCAAGGTCGGCGACGTCTGCTACTTCCTCGGCCAGCTCCTCGAGCTCGAGTTCCTCGATTCGCCGCTGATCCA
>JAYTOQ010000768.1:0-2922 GCA_043747665.1 Polyangiaceae bacterium
CACCGCACCGCCGCCGCCGGTGAAAGACACGTCGCCTCCGCCGCGCGACTTCGACGATGCGCGTCGCGCATCGGTCGTCGACCCGAGCGAGCTCGCCGCGACCACGCCTCCCGCCGCCGCGCCGGCCGCGACCCCCGCCGCTCCGCCCGTCGCTCCCCCCGTCGCGCCTTCGGTTGCGCCGGCTGCCGTTGCGGCCAACAACTCGGTCGCTCCGGCTGCCGATGCGCACCAGAGCGTCGTCGGCGATCCGAACAAGATCGCCGAGCTCCGCGCGCTCGCCGACAAGCAGGAAGCGAACAAGCGTTACAACGAGTACGTCAAGACGCTGCTCCAGCTCGCGACGATGGTCCCCGACGCGGAGGAGAAGGTCTCCCTCTATACGAAGGCGGCCGAGCTCTACACCGGCAAGTTCGCGAACCAAGCCGAGGCCGTGAAGGCTTACGAAGCGGTCATCGCCATCGATCCCGAGAACCGTGGCGCCATCGAGTACCTGCGCGGCATGTACGAGAAGCGTCGCGACTGGGAGAAGCTCCTCGGTCTCGAGCGGAAGGAAGCGGAGCGCCTCTACGGAGACGAGCGCGCGCGGAAGTTCCTCGACATCGCGAAGCTCGCCACCGAGCGCGTCAAGAAGCCCGAGGTCTGCATCGAGCTGTGGCACGAGGTGCTCAACAGCGATCCGGCGAATGCCGAAGCGCTCGGCGCGCTCGGCGGTCTCTACGAGCGCTCGAAGGACTTCGACAAGCTCGTCGAGGTGCTCGAGAAGCAAGCCGAGGTCACGTACGACAACGGCCAGAAGGCCCAGATCCTCACGAAGCTCGGCACGATCTACGGCGATCGTCTGAACAACGACGAGGGTGCCGTCACCGCGTGGCGCGCTCTACTCGCCATCGATCCCAACGATCGCAAGGCGCAGGAAGCACTCAAGAAGAAGTACCTCACGCTCGGTCGCTGGGACGACCTCGAGGTCTTCTACGCCGAGACCGGCAAATGGGACGAGTTCATCCGCGTCCTCGAGCAGCAAGAGGCGAAGGAAGCGAACGCCGAGGCGAAGATCGGCCTCCTCTTCAAGATCGCCGAGCTCTGGGCGGACAAGAAGCAGAAGAACGATCGCGCGGCGCGCGCCTACGAAAAGGTCCTCGAGCTCGAGCCGCAGAACCTGCGCGCCGCCGAAGCCCTCATCCCCATCTACTCGCAGGCCGGTAACGCGAAGGCGCTCGCCAACGCGATCGAGGTCAAGCTCGGTCACGAAGAAGAGGCATACGCGAAGCTCGCGCTCCTCCGTGAGGTCGCTGGCCTCTACGAGGGCAAGGTCAAGGACCCCCAGAAGGCATTCGCGCGCTACCTGTCGGCGTTCGCGCTCTTCCCCGCGGACGAGCAGACCACCGTCGACGCCGAGCGCGGCGCGAAGGCACTCGCAGGTGCGCCTGCAGACGCAGGCTTGGGCTCATGGCCTCAGGTCGAGGCCGCCTACAAGAAGGCCATCGAGGAGGGCGAGTCCTCGGGCGATGCGTCGCTCGCCATCACGCTGCGTCTGAAGCTCGGTCGCATCCTCGTCGAGGAGATGGCCACACCAGAGCACGTCGACCAGGCGCTCACGGTGTATCGCCAAGTGTACGACGCCGACAGCGAGAACGCCGATGCGCTCGCCGCTCTCGAGCGCCTCTACCGCGCGACGTCGCGCTACGCGGACCTCCTCGGCATCTACGAGAAGCGCCGCGAGCTCTCGCCCGATCACAACGAGCAGAAGCAGATCAGCTACGAGATCGCGAAGCTCTACGAGACCGAGCTGAAGGACCTCGACCGCGCCATCGACACGTACAACGGCGTGCTCGAGAGCGAGCCCACGGACGTGCGCGCGCTCTCCGCGCTCGATGTACTCTACAGGCAACTCGAGAAGTGGGAGCCGTACGTCGACATCCTGCGCCGTCGCATCGAGCTCGACGCCTCGGAGGCCGAGCTCATCGACCTCAAGTACCGTCTCGGTCAGACGCTCGAGAAGCACACCGAGGACGCCGCCGGCGCGCTCGAGAACTATCGCGAGATCCTCTTCCTCGACGCACAGCATGCCGGTGCGCGCGAAGCTCTCGAGGCGCTCCTCACCAACGAGGCGCTTCGCGCCGAGGCGGCGAGCATCCTCGAGACCATCTACGAGGAGCGCAGCGACTGGGCGAAGCTGCTCACGGCCCTCGACATCCTCAGCGAGTCGGAGGGCGATCCGGATCGCCGCGTCCAGCTGCTCCGCAAGATCGCGCGTGTCTCGAGCGAGATGCTCAACGACCACGAGCGCGCATTCAAGGCGCTCGCCGCCGCCCTCAAGGAGCAGCCTGCGCACGCCGAGACTCGCGCAGAGATCGAGCGCATCGCCGAGGTCTCGACGACGTGGAAGGCGCTCACAGAGCTGTATGACGAGATCGCGGCGGGCCTGACCGACGCGCACCTCGCACGTGGCTACTTCATGCGCTCGGCGCAGATCGACGATCAGGCGCTTGGCCTCGTCGACGACGCGGCCAAGGGCTACACGCACGTCCTGTCTCTCGATCCCGGTGACGTCGAGGCGCTCGACGCCCTCGAGATGCTCTTCTCGCGCACCAATCGCTGGACCGATCTCATCGGCGTCATCGAGCGGCGCATCGAGCAGACGTCCGACCCGGAGCGGCGCGAGCAGCTCTACGGCCAGATGGCCTCGATCTACGACCAGCAGCTCGGTCGTCCCGACGATGCCGTCACCTCGTACAAGCGCGTCCTCGAGCTCGACCCCGCGTCGACCACGGCGCTCTCGGCTCTCGACGCGCTCTTCACGCGCCAGAAGATGTGGGCCGATCTCGCCGAGAACCTCGAGTCGCAGCTCTCCCTTGCGACCGACGACGACGCGCAGATCGCGCTCATGCTCCGCCTCGCCGCGCTCCGCGAGACGGAGATGGC
>JAYTOQ010000769.1:0-28628 GCA_043747665.1 Polyangiaceae bacterium
GGCCACGGCGTCGACGTCACTCGAAAAAATGAAGCCGACCCCGATGACCAGATCCATCCCGCGCGCGGCGAAGAGCCGGAGGGCCGCTTCGCGATCCTCGCTGCCGGTGGGCTCGAGATACGCCGTTTCGACGCCCAGATCTTTCTGCGCGCGAACGAGCCCGGCGTAGGCGTCGTCGTTGAAGCTCTTGTCGCCGCGGCCGCCGACGTCGAAAACCAGTCCGACGCGCGCCTTCGGCTTCGTCGCGCGCTTCACCGGCTCGCTCGAGCGCGCCGGCACGAAGGTCGCGACGATCGCCGCGCCGACGAGCAGCGCCGCCCACGCCCGGGGCGTCATGTCGACTCCGCGGGACCGGACTCCGCGGGACCGGACTTCGCGGGGCCGGACTTCGCGGGGCCGGAGCCGAAGGCGGCGGCATCGGCGGCCTGCTTCGCCGCCCAGGCCTTGCGCGCTTTCTCGACGCCGCGCCCGTCACCGTTGGCGTCCACCTCGATGAAGATCTTGCGCATCAAGGGGAGCTCGGCGCGGATGCGACGCTCCATCTCGTTGATGACCTCCTCGATGGCGGCGGCCTTCATGTTCTCGCGGAAGCCGACCTTCATCGCGAGGATCACGACGTCGGGGCCGACGTGGAACGTGAGGATCTGCGTGACCTTCTCGACGCCGTCGACGCCCTCGGCAAGGGCGAGCGCTTGGCCTTGCTCGACGGGATCGGCGCTCGCGCCGACGAGCAGCGTGTGCGTGTTGCGCGCGAGGACGACGGCAACCACTGCAAGGAGGACGCCGATGGCAATGCTTCCGGCGGGGTCCCAGAACGCCTGCCCAGTGACATCGCTGGCGAGCACGGCGAGGAAGGCGATCGCGAGGCCGATGATGGCGGTCGTGTCCTCGGCGAGCACCAGCGGAATGGTCGGATCGCGCGCCTCGCGCACTGCCTGGATCCACGGGCGCCCCTTCGCGAGCACCTGGAACTCGCGCCAGGCGACGCGGAAGCTCATCGCCTCGAAGACGAGCGACACGCCGAGGACGCCATAGCTCCAGTAACGCGAGCCATGCTCGCCGTGACCGGGGTTCACGATGTGCGCGACGCCGTCGTAGATCGCGAACGCACCGCCCACCGAGAACAACATGAGCGCGACGACGAACGGCCAGAAGTACTTCTCGCCCGAGCGACCGAACGGGAAGCGATCGTCGGCGGGCCGCATCGCGAGCCTCATTCCGAGGAGGAGGAGCCCCTGGTTGCCGGTGTCGGCGACGCTGTGGACCGCCTCCGCGAGCGTCGCCGTCGAGCCGGACATGAAGGCCGCGCCGAACTTGCACGTGGCGATCGCCATGTTGCCGGCGAGCGCCGCGATCACGACCTTCCTGGTATCTGCTGACGCGCTCATCTAAGGAGGGGGACTGCCGCCGTTGGAGGGTGATGCGGCAGGCGCAGGCACGAGAACGGTCGCGACCTTGATCCGCGCGCGCGCGCTTTGCAAGAACTCGAGCTCGGCAGAGCGCATTCGCTCCGTCACCAGCCACCGGCGCAACCGAACGCGCGCATCATCGAACTTGAGTGTGCGGAACGGGTGCAGAGTCGAGCGGAAGGCCTCGCGCAGCGAGTCCTCGGTGACCGCGATGATCGGCGTGATCGCCTTGTCGACGTACCAGAGCGCCCGCACCTGATCGCGCAGGAATGTCGTGAGCTCCGCGTCCTCGAGGCCTTCGCGCTGCATGGCGTCCTCGAGCACGGCCGCGCCGCCGATGCGGTCCGCCAGCTCGGCGCGCGCGTCGAGCGCGAGGCGCGGCAGCTCCGGCGGCTCGCTGCCTCGCTGCACGAGCAGGCTCGCGAGCATCGCGCGTCCCACGAGGCGATCGGTCGCCGAACGCACGTAGCGCTCGGGATACACGTCGACGTCGATCGGCACTTGCTCGATCAAGGCCTCGATGCGCGCGAAGAACGCGATCTCGCGCTCGGTGAGGAAGCGAGGTCGTGCGGCTCCGCCGGTCTCCGGCGCGATGAACCGAACCGCGACGCGATCGACCGTGCGATCGACCGTGCGATCGACGGCTGACGGCGACTGCGGCTGCGCCTGCGCGGTTCCTGCGAACAGCGCAAGCGCGAGTGCCATCACGATGGTGCGCGCGCGGAGCATCGAGTCTCCGCGTTACAACGAGCCGCTGCTGCCCTTGTCGGCGGGGATGGGCGTCTCCTGCGCGTCCACCTTCACGGTGGTCTCGCTGATGCGCCCGCCACGCTGGGACTGCGCGGCCTCGCGCTCCTGCAGCATGTGCTCGTGGTGATGCGCGAAGCCTCGGGCGGCGCGGCGCGCCTTGAGGAACTCCGCGAATGCGACGAGCAGATCGAGCTCGCGCGGACCGAGCGCGTCGCCGAGCTCCTTCAGCGCGGCACGGAGCGTCTCGGCGTTGCGCTGGCGACGACCGCTCTGGGACTTGGGGGCGTCGCGCGAATCGAGGCCATCGACGCCGTCGGTCCCAATGCGCTCGAGGCTCGCCTGGCTCGACGGCATGAGGCTGTCGGGAGGCAGCTCCTCGGCGGACGGCGGGGGCCCATCGCCCCAGGTCGGACGCGGGATGGCCTGGATGGCGTGCGCCGCGAGCCAGGCTTCCATGAACGTGCGCAGCCGCTCGCTCCGGAACGTGAACCAGCGCTCGCGATCGGCGGCGAACGACATGAGCACGTCCTTGAAGCGACGGAACGCGCCCTTGCCGTCGATGGCCTGGGAGAGCTTCGTCTTGAGCTCACCCTCGTCCACCATCGGGATGAAGCGCTCCATCCAGCGGTACTGCTCGCGGGACGAGACGGGATCGATGCGGAGGTAGTTGGCGTCGGAGCTGATCCGCGAATGCATCAGCGGGTCGGCGACGCCGTCGACGACGCGGAGTACTTCACCGGTCGTCAGGTGAAGGTAGCTGTGCACCTCGGGTGCATTGTTTTCGAAGGCATCCTCGAGCGCTTCCCAATCCACGGGTACATCGCGGATGGGGGCGCCACCGGCGACGACCGTCGGATGACGGACCTCAGTCATTTTCTTTCTCCCTTCAGAACTCTAAGCGGGCGAATCGAATCGACCGGTACCGTGGGCTGGACGATAGAGGCCGACAGAGCAGCAGCGAAGCCATGCAAAGCGTTACCGCGAACGCACAGGTTCGCACGGCCGAGCGCTCCACGGAAGCGCAGCCTTGGCCTGTCGGTATCGTGGGAGTCAGCTCGTGCTTCGCGTCCGTGCGATCGCCGCTTCCCAGCGACGGAGATGCGCAGCGCGATCGGCCGTCGAAATGGTGGGTTTGAAGCTGCGGTCCGGCTTCACCATGCGCGCCGCAGTGCCGAGGTCCGAGAGGCCGGCGCCCACACCCGCGAGCATCGCCGCGCCACGGCCGGTCGACTCGATCTCCATCGGACGCACGACCTCGACGGCAGCGACGTCGGCCTGGAACTGCGCGAGGAGATCGTTCTTGGAAGCGCCGCCGTCGATCTTCATCACGTTGAGCGGTCGCCCCGCATCGGCCGTCATCGCGTGGACGAGATCCCATACCTCGAACGCGATGCCCTCGAGCGTGGCGCGCGCCAGGTGCGCCGCCGTCGTTCCGCGCGTGATGCCGGTGATGGTCCCGCGCGCTCCTTGATCCCAGTACGGTGCGCCGAGGCCCGCGAGCGCCGGCACGAAGACCACGCCCTCCGACGACTCGACCTTGCGCGCGAGCGCCTCGATGTCGGCGGCGGTCCGGATGAGCCCGAGCCCGTCACGCAGCCACTGCACGGCGGCGCCGGCGATGAATGCGCTCCCCTCGAGCGCGTACGCGGTCTGGCCGCCGATCTGCCACGCCACGGTGGTGACGAGCCCATGCTTGCTCTTCGTCGGCGTGCTGCCGATGTTCATGAGCGCGAAGGCGCCGGTGCCGTACGTGCACTTCACGTCGCCCTCGGCGAAGCACGCTTGCCCGAATAGCGCGGCCTGTTGATCGCCGGCGATGCCGGTGATCGGGATGCCGTCGGGCAGGAACCCGGCGCCCTTCGTGGTCCCGATGAACCCGGCGCTCGGCACGATCGTCGGAAGCACGGCGCGCGGCACCTTGAACATCGTGAGCATCTCGTCGTCCCAGGCGAGCTTCGCGAGGTCCATCAGCAGGGTGCGCGAGGCATTGGTGACATCGGTGGCATGCACGGCGCCGCTAGTCAGGCGATGCACGAGGAACGTGTCGATGGTGCCGAAAGCGAGCTCTCCCTTCTCGGCGCGCGCGCGTGCTCCCTTCTCGTGCTCGAGGATCCACGCGATCTTCGTGGCCGAGAAATATGCGTCGATCACGAGACCGGTGCGATCGCGTACGAGCGCCTCGGCGCCGGTCGCCTTCAGGCGATCGCACTCCGCCGCGGTACGCCGGTCCTGCCAAACGATGGCGTTGAAGATGGGCTTGCCCGACGCGCGCTCCCAGAGCAGCGTGGTCTCGCGCTGGTTGGTGATGCCGATGGCGGCGATGTCGGTCGCGTCGATGCCGGCCTCGGCGATGGCTCCGCCGACCGACGCCCCCACGCTCGTCCAGATCTGCTCGGGATCGTGCTCGACCCAGCCCGGCTGCGGGAAGTGCTGGGCAAATTCGACGCTCTTCTTGCCGAGCGTCTCGCCTTCGAGGGTGACGACGATGGCCGTGGAGCCGGTGGTGCCCTGATCGATCGCGAGGAGGTGCTTGGCCATGGCGCGGAGGGTATCGCGGGCGAGGGGCGCTCGGAAGATGCGCTCTGCTACAGTCTCGGGAGCGCATGGCCGGCTCGACATGAACATCGCCGTCGCCGCAGGGGGCGGCGTGCTCGACGGGGACAACGGAGTCGTCACCGTCCACGAGTACGGAGATCCCACGATGGGGGCCGGTCAGGCGCGCACCGTCGGCTTCGACGACGTCCTCGTCACGACGCCCTAGCGCCTTTGATCTAGGATGGTGCCCATGAGCGTCACCGCAGAGATCCAGGTCAAGCACGCGAAGTACGTCCTCACGCCGTGGGTTCCGCAGGGCGGCCTCGCCGCGCCCGTGATCGTCCGCGGTGAAGGGCGGCATCTCTTCGACGCCGACGGGAACAAGTTCCTCGATCTCGGCAGCGGCCTCATCGCGGTGAACCTCGGCCACGGTCACCCCAAGGTCGTGAAGGCCATCCAGGAGCAGGCGGCGACGCTCTGCTACGCGGCGCCCGGGCTCTTCAACGAGCAGCGCGCGGAGCTCGCCAAGGAGCTGTCCGAGATGTCGCCGTGGGCAAAGGACGGCGAAGGCTGCCGCACCTTCTTCACGACGACGGGCGCCGAGTCCAACGACGACGCGGTTCGCCTGGCGCGCTCGATCACCGGGCGCCTCAAGGTGCTCACCGCCTATCGCTCGTTCCATGGCTCGACGGGCACGTCGATCATGCTCACCGGCGAGGACCGTCGTTTCGGCGGCGAGCCTGGTCCCCCGGGAATCATGCGTTTTTATGCGCCCTACCCGTACCGATCGCCGTTCTGGGCGACCACGCCGGAGGAGGAGACCGCGCGCGCCATCGAGAGCCTCGAGCGCACGCTCACGCACGAGGATCCCAAGCGCGTCGCCGCCATCCTCATCGAGCCGGTGGTCGGCTCGAACGGCGTCATCGTCTATCCCGACGGCTATCTCCCCGCGCTGCGCGCGCTCACCGAGAAGCACGGCATCCTCCTCATCTGTGACGAGGTGATGACCGGCTTCGGGCGGACCGGCGCCGCGTTCGCTTCGCAGCGCTACGGCATCGTGCCCGACATGATCACGTTCGCGAAGGGCGTCACGTCCGCGTACATTCCGCTGGGCGGCGTCATGATCCGCGAGAAGCTCGCCGGAACGTGGGACGCGAAGGCCTTTCCTTCGGGCCACACCTACTCGGGTCACCCGATGTGCATCGCGGCGGGCCTCGCCGCCGTGCGCGCGTACAAGGAAGAGAAGCTCTTCGATCGCGCCAAGGAGATCGAGGGATGGCTCAGGAGCGGGCTCGCCGCGCTGACCGAGAAGCATCGCATCATCGGTGAGGCGCGAGGTGTCGGCGCCTTCTTCGCGATCGAGCTCGTGAAGGACAAGAAGACGAAGGAGCCGCTCGTCGAGTGGCAGGGCGCCGGCGGCTTGGGCGTGATGAAGACGTTCTACGCGGAGCTCCGGAAGCGCGGCGTCATCACCTTCGGCAAGTTCAACTGCACGATGGTGGCGCCCCCGCTCACCGTGACGAAGGCCGAGGTCGACGAGGGCATGACCGCGCTCGACGGCGCGCTCACCGCATTCGAAGCGACGCTCTGAGCAGCCGCGAGCCGTGAGCCGTGAGTCGCGCGGGCGGTCGCGGCATGCGCCTTGCTCAAGGGAACACATGCGTTTTCATTCCCTCGTCGCAGCGGCGCTCATCTCCTCGGCGCTGATCACGGCTTGCACGGCAGAAACCGACTCTTCGTTGCTCCATCGCGGCTCGGGCGCGTCGGCCGCGAAGGCAAAGGGTGGAGGTGGCCCGGCCTCACCTGCCCGTTCACCCGAGGCCTCGACGCAGCAACCGGCAGCGGGTCCCGGGTCGGGCTCGGGCCCCGCCACGACGTCCGGTCCCGCCGCTGCCGCCCCCGCGACGCCCGCCACGCCGCTCCGGACCAACGTCTGCGAGAACCCCACGTGCACGGCCGGCAACGGCGCCTGCGGATGCACGGCCGTCGACACGACCGGCCAGACCGTCCAGATGGACTGCCAGGGCGGCGTCTGCACGTGCATCACGGGGGATCAGATCACGACGCAGGTCGGCGACGACGGCTGCACGAACGACGGCGACGCGCGAACGCTCTACTCGGCGAGCTGCGGCTGCTTGTGAGCGACAGCTGCCGAGGGCAGCGTCACGCGGAACGTCGTGCCACCTCCCGCGCGCGGCTCGCACGTGAGGGTGCCTCCGGCCGCGGCGACGATGCGATGCGAGATCGATAGACCGAGGCCGGTACCCACGCCCTCCTTCGTCGTGAAGAAGGGCTCGAAGATCCGGTCCACCTGCTCGGGTGGGATCCCCATGCCGGTGTCGCTCACCTCGACGACAGCGCGGTCGCCGTCGGCTCGGAGCACGAGCCGTACCTCGTTGCCTTCGGCGTTGCCCTCCGGGATGGCCTGCCCGGCGTTGACGAGCAAGTTGAGGAACACCTGCCCGAGCCGCGTCTCGACGCCGAAGACGGTGACGCGTTCGCGATAGTCCTTCACCAGCTTCGTGCGCGGCCGAAGCTCGTGCTCCGCCATGTTCGCGCACACGTCGAGAAGGTCGTGGAGATCGATGCTTGTCGCTCCTCCCTCGTCTCCTCGCGCGAGCGTCTTCAGGTCGTGCACGATGTCCCGCATGCGCCGCGCGCCCTCGCCTACAACCTTGACGTAGGTGTGGAAGCGCTCGACGAACGGCTCGGGCACGTCGGTGGCACGCGCGAGATCGCGCTCCATGAAGCCCAGGTTGCCGAGCACGTACGCGAGCGGGTTGTTCAGCTCGTGACCGACCGAAGCCGAGAGGCGGCCGAGCGAAGCCAGGCGATCGTTCATCACGAGCTGCGACTCGATCTCCTTCCGCGTGGTGATGTCGCGCGCGATGGCGAGCACCGCCGGCTCGCCGTCGAACACGGTATTCAGCGCGGCGATCTCGACCATCACGGCAGTCCCGTCGCGGCGAACGAGGCGCTCCTCGAGGCTCGGCGCGACGACGCCTTGCGTATAGAGGAGACGCACTCGCTCGATCACCGTCGCGCGGTCGTCGGGATGGACGATGTCGAGCGCCGGCTTCACCGTCACGTCCTCGTCGAGGGCGTAGCCCAGCATCCGCCGCGCCGACGGGCTCATGTACACGAGCATTCCGTGGCGATGGACGATCACGCCGTCCGGCATGCTCTCGATGAGCGCGCGGTAGCTCGCCTCCGAGCGCGCGAGCGCGTGCTCGGCGCGCGTTCGTTGCGTGATGTCACGCATGACCGCGTAGGTCACCTCGCGGCCTCCCAGCTGCAGCTGGGCCGGCGGTGAGCTCGACGGGGAAGACCGTGCCGTCCTTCGCGCGGTGCCAGCGCACGTCGACCCGCAGGGTCTCGCCGGCCGGCAGGTCTCGGATCGCCTTCTGCGTCTGCGCCGGCTCGACGCTCACCTCGGTGACCTTCATCGCGAGCGCCTCGTCGTGGGAGTAGCCATAGAGCTTCACCCACGAGTCGTTCACGTCGAGGAACGAGCCGGTCGCCGGATCGAAGAGCGACACCGGATCGAGCTCGTGCGAGAAGACGAGGCGATAGGTCTTCTCGCTCTCGAGGAGCGCTCGCGTCACCTCGGCGATGGTCTTGCCGTGCGTCTCGTTCGACTCGAGCGCGTGGAGAGCGCGGCGCACCTCGACGAGCAGATCCTCCCGTCCCTCGGCCTCGAGGAGCGCTTCGACCTGCTCGAATGCCTCGCTCCGTTCCACGATCGCTCCGCGGTTCAGCGCGGCCGCTTCGGCCGCCCGAAGACCGAGGATACCAGCAACATGAACCCGCAGAAGCATGTCACGCCGAGCAGTACCCGGGTGGGCGTTCCGTCGTCCCCCTTGGCGTGGAGCGAGAGCGCTGCGTAGCCGGTGGCGATGCCGATCGCGGTGTAGATGAGCTGCCGCCCGACCGTGTAGAGCGTGCGCGCGCCCTCCTGCACGCCCTTGACGCGCAGCTCCATGTCTCCGCGCGTCGCGCGCTGGAGGAACTTGCGGAGGTCCTCGGGGAGCGTGACGGCGCGGAGCGCCATGTCGCGCACCGTCTCCATCGCCACCTTCTGCCAGTCGCGGTTGCCCAGGACGAAGTCCTGGAGATACGGCTGGATGATGCCCATCGGGTTGAGCTCGGGATCGAGCATCGAGCAACAGCCGTAGACGAGGAGGATGGTGCGCTCGAGAAGCACCCAGTCGCGCGGGATGTGGAACGCGTCCGAGAGCTCCTTCAGCCCGACGTTCATCTTGCGTAGATCGAGGAGGTTCTCGAAGCCGCGCTGCGGATCGATCTTGATATCCTTCAGGTTGAAGGACTCGAGCTTCACCTCCTCCTGGAACTTCTGGTGGAAGTACTCGATGATCTTCTCGCTCACCCCCTCGTCGCTCGTGCGCGAGAGGAAGCCCATCTTGCGGAGGGCCTTGATGAGGCGATCGGTGTCGCGCCGGATGACGCCCTCTAGGAACTCGGGAATGCCCTCGCGCATGGGCTGCGAGAGCTCCGCGACCGCGCCGAAATCGAGCAACACGAAGTCGCCGTCGCTGTTGACCAGGATGTTCCCGGGGTGCGGATCGGCGTGGTAGACGCCGTCGACGAAGATCATCTGGCAGTAGACGCGGACGAGGCGGCTCGCGAGCTCCTTCTTGTCGATGCCCATTGCATCGAGACCCGCGAGGTCGGTGAGCTTTTTCCCCTCGACGAACGTGGTGGTGAGCACGCGGCTCGTCGAGAGCTCGCGGACGGGCACCGGGAAGTGGACGCGCGCGTCCTTCTCGAAGTTCGTCGCGATCTTCTCGATGTTGTCGGCCTCGCCGTTGAAGTCGAGCTCCTGCTTCAGGAGGTCTTTGATCTGGTGGTAGTATCCGTCGAGCCCCTGCACGGGGACGAACCACTGCACGACGGTGATGATGCGCCGGATGGTCTTGAGATCGAGGCGAACGATCTCGTCGATGTCCTGGTGCTGCACCTTCACCGCCACGCGTAGCCCCTCCTTCGTGCGGGCCTCGTGCACCTGACCGAGAGACGCGCTCGCGATAGGCTCGCGATGAAAATCGTCAAAGATGGCGTCGACCTTCGCGCCTAGCTCCTCCTCGATGCGATGCGCTATCTCCGAGTACGGGCGCGGCGGCACCTGATCCTGGAGGCCTTCCAGCTCCTGGCGGAACTCCTCTGGGAGAAAGTTCGCCATGATCGAGAGCAGCTGCCCCACCTTGATGAAGAGGCCCTGCAGCTCGAGGATGGTCGCGTAGACACGCTTGGCGTTCGCCTTGTGGACGGCCTTGATGTTCTGGTCGCGATACGTGCGCCCGACGAGCTTCGCGGCCCAGAACAGCGTGAGGTAGCTGAAGATGACCTGGAACGTCGTCGTGTACGCGCGCACGAAGCGCCAGCGGTTGGCGCCGCGCTTGCGGAACGCGACGGGCGGCCCCGGCGGCTTTGCGGTCGTCGTGATGCTGCCGAGCGCCGGGGGCCGCGCGCTCGGTCGCGCGGGGGTGCGCGCGACGCGGATCACGACGTCGGGCGGCGGAGAAGAGGCCATGACGGGGCGATCCTACCCGTCCCCGGCGGCCAGGGCGAACAGCGCGTCGTGGGCGATCGGCCGTGCGGCACGGAGGCCTGCGTTATCGCGTGTAGGATGCACGCGATTCGTGAGAAGGACGACCACGGCCTCCGCGTCGGGGTCGATCCACAAGCTCGTGCCGGTGAACCCGAGATGACCGAACGTGCGTGGGCCGCAGCGGGCGCCCGCGCTCGAGCCGCCTTCGCTCTTTCCGTCGAAGCCGGCCCGCAACGTGCCGCCTGGCCGCGGCTTGACGAGCCACTCGAGGTCGTCGTCGACGGCGAGCGGCCCGCGCCCGCGCGCGATGGCGTCGAGCGCCGCGACGCCGAACGAGAGCACGGCGCCAATGGTCCCGAACATGCCGGCATGGCCACATGCTCCGGCGCCGCGTAGCGCAAAGGCGTTCTCGTCGTGCACGCGACCGCGGACCTCGCCGCCGCGCCACGGAACGATCTCCGTCGGAACGACGCGCTCGGTGAAGCGCACGCGGTCGCCGAGCGCCTCGAGCGTGCGCGCGGAGCCGAGCAGCTCGCCGAGGCCGAGCGGCTCGACCACGAGAGACGCCAGGACGTCGCCCACGTCCGTCGCGCCCGTTTCGCGAACGAGCGCCTCGCCGGCGAGGACGTAGCCGAGGTCGCTGTACAGAGGCGCGAAGCCGGAGCGCGGCACGTCTCCCTTCGCGTCGGGCCGTCTCGCACGTGCGGCTTCGTTGAGTGCTTCATCAAGCACGACAGCCCGCCCCTCCAGCAGAGGACGAAACAGAGGGAGGTTCGCCTCCAGCCCGGCGCGATGCGCGAGGAGGAGCTCGACGGTCGCGCTCGCCGACGGTGTACCGCGCGCCGCCTCGAGGATCGCCCCTAATTCCAGGGCCCGCAGCGATCGGCCGCGGGTCTCGCTGCGCGCGAAGGCCATCGCGGTGAGCGGCTTCGTGAGGCTTGCGAGATCGAAGAACGCGTCGGTATCCCCACCTGCCGAAAGCTCCCACTGCCCGTCGGCGCGACGCGCAGCCCACCCGGCGGCGGCGTTGGGCGCGACGCCGTCGGCGACGATCCGAGCGGCGACGGCGGCCGCGCGGGCGGAACTTCGCACGCCTTTCACCGTGGATACTTTACCGATGGGGGCACCGATCGGTAACCTTTCCGGGCGATGAGCGAATTTGTCTGGGAAGCACGTGCACGGTCGGGCGAGCTGCGGAAGGGCGTCATGGACGCCGACGACGAGCCGGCCGTACAGGCACGGCTTCGCTCGCAGCAGCTCATGCCGACGAAGATCAAGAAGAAGGGCAAGGGGTTCTCCCTGAACTTCGGAACGGGCGTCGACCTCAAGGAGGTCGTCACCTTCACGCGCCTCTTCGCGACGATGATCGATGCCGGTCTTCCGATCGTGCAGTGCCTCGACATCCTCTGCAACCAGACCGACAACAAGTTCTTCGCGGTCATCCTTCGCGACGTGAAGGCCAACGTCGAGCAGGGCGCCACCTTCAGCGACTCGCTGCGCCGCCATCCCAAGGTCTTCGACCAGCTCTACGTCAACCTGGTCCAGGCCGGAGAGGTCGGCGGTATCCTCGACACGATCCTCAATCGCCTCGCGATCTACAACGAAAAGGCCATCAAGCTGCGACGGCAGGTCCGCGGCGCGATGGTGTATCCGAGCGCGGTTCTCGTCATCTTCACGCTCGTCCTGAGCATCCTCCTCGGATGGGTCATCCCGTCATTCAAGACGATCTTCAAGGACCTCGGCGCGAGCGACGAGCTCCCGTACCTCACGCAGATCGTCATCGCGGTCTCCGAGGCCTTCATCCACTGGCTGCCGCTCATCTTCCTCGTCGCAGTCGGCCTGGTGCTCGGCGTCTACTATTTCAACAAGACGTACCGCGGCAAGAAGCTGTTCCACACGATGTGGCTGAAGGCGCCGATCATAGGGCCCGTGCTGAGGAAGGTCGCCGTCGCGCGCTTCACGCGCACGCTCGGCACGCTGCTCTCGTCCGGCGTTCCCATCC
Source organism: Polyangiaceae bacterium (assembly GCA_043747665.1). GTDB lineage: Bacteria > Myxococcota_A > Polyangia > Polyangiales > Polyangiaceae > Labilithrix. The sequence goes on from JAYTOQ010000769.1 coordinate 12,266, forward strand.
TCGACGCGCTCGAGATCGTCGCGAAGACCGCCGGTAACGTGGTCATCGAAGAAGCGATCATGTACTCGCGCGCCAAGATCTCCGAAGGTAAGAACATGGCCGGCCCGCTGCTGGAGACGAACGTCTTCCCGCCCATGGTCGTGCAGATGGTCGGCGTCGGCGAGCAGACCGGCGCGCTCGACGCGATGCTCGGCAAGATCGCCGACTTCTACGAGGAGGAGGTCGACGTCGCCGTCGCCGCCCTGACGAGCCTCATCGAGCCGATCATGATGGTCGGCATCGGCGGCACCGTCGGAGTCGTCCTCATCGCCATGTACCTCCCGATCTTCAGCATCGCCGGCAAGATCAAGGCGGACTGAGCCGGGGTTGGCGATGCTCGAGTCGCCGATCGAGACGGACATCGACCTCGAATCGGTTCGCTCCGCCGATCGCGGCGCGGGCGACGATCGCCTGGCGAATCGCCTGGCGTGGATCACCGGGCTGCGGCTCGGCTTCCTCACGCTGCTCCTCGTGGCGACCGCGTTCTTCTATCTGCGCGGCGCGCTCGGCGTGTATCCGCAGAGCCAGGGCATCGTCTTCTCCACCATCGGCGCGGCCTATGCGCTCGCGGCGATCTACGCGACGGTCCTGCGCAGCGGCAAGCACCTGCAACGCCTCGCCGAGGCGCAGATCGTCCTCGATCAGCTCACGTGGACCGCGATCGTCTACGTCTCCGGCGGCGCGACCAGCGGCGCGACGTCGTTCTACGGCCTGACGTGCCTCGTCGGCGCGATCCTCATCGGCCTGCGTGGCGCGGCCATGGCAGCGGTCAGCGGCATCGCCATCTTCGCGGTGCTCTGCGCGGGCTTCGCGTCGAAGTCGATCCTTCCGCCTCGCGACCAGGGCGCGGCCAACTACGTCGTCGACTGGGATGGAATGGTCTACCCGCTCGCCGTCGACGCGCTCGGAATCGTGGTCGTCGCGCTGCTCGCCGGCTATCTCGCCGAGCGCCTCCGTCGGACGGGCGGCGCGCTTGCCGAGGCCAACGAGCGCGCGCTCGCCGCCGAACGCCTCGCGCTCCTCGGACGGGTCGCTGCCGGACTCGCGCACGAGATCCGCAATCCGCTCGGATCGATCTCGGGATCGATCGAGATGCTGCGCGAGGGCGCCGGGCTCAGCGATGAGGACCGGCGGCTCTGCGACATCGTCCAGCGCGAAGCCGCGCGCCTCAACAACCTCGTCTCCGACATGATGGATCTCTCCGGTCCGCGCAAGCCCGTCACCGAAGACGTGGACGTCGCCGGGCTCGCGCGCGACGTCGTCGAGCTCGCGTCGCGCTCCGACCGAAGCGGATCCGGTGACGTGACGGTGCACTATCGCGGCCCCGAAGGCGCATTGCGAGCGCGCTGCGATGCCGGACAGATGCGCCAGGTGCTCTGGAACCTCGTTCGCAACGGCGTGCAGGCGACGGGCGCGGGAACCAGCGTGACGGTGTCGGTAGCGGCGGTGGGGGATCGCGTGGAGATGGCGGTCACGGACGAGGGCCCCGGCATCGCCAAGGAAGCCGCCCTCAAGATCTTCGATGCGTTTTACACGACACGCGCCGGCGGCGCTGGCATCGGGCTGGCAGTGGTTCGTCGCATCATCGAGGATCACAAAGCCCTCGGCGCGACCCTCGAGGTCCGCGGTGCGGGGGCTCCCGGCGCGACCTTCGTGGTCGGCCTTGCACGCACGGACGGCCCGGCTACAAACGAGCGCGACCGCGATCGCCGTGTCGCGGTCGGCGCGAACCCCGGGTCACGGCCCAAAAAAGCTGCAGAAAGCTGAACGGTTGCATCTACTTAGCGGAGGCATGAGCGGTATGAATCGAGCAGGTCTCCCGGTCGTCCAACCCACCGACGCTCCCCGCGTGTGAACGCGTCTGAACGCGTCTGAACCAAAGAGGCAATTTCTCGATGCATCTCCGACGTTTCCGCCACCTTCTCGCTGCTGCCGCGCTCGCCGTCTCCTGCACGTTCGTGGCAGGCGGCGCATTCGCGGACGTCGATTCTGCGAAGAGCTTCGTGGAGCGCGAGCACGGGAAGCTCAAGACGCTCGTCGAGGCCAATGCGCCGTCCGACGACGTGCGGAAGGCGATCGACAACATGGTCGACTACGACCAGCTCGCGATGAGGACGCTCGGCAAGCCGTGCCCGACGACCGTGCCGTCCTGCACGAACCACTGGGACGATCTGACACCCGAGCAGCGCACCGAGGTGACCGGCCTCCTCCGCAAGCTCGTCGAGAAAAATTATCACAAGAACCTGAACAAGACGCGCGAGTACGACATCTCGTACCGCGGCGCGAAGGATCAGGGCGACAACGTTTCGAAGATCAAAACCGAGGCGAAGAGCAAGGCGAAGCCTCGCGATCCGGCGGTGCAGGTCGACTACGTCATCCTCGGTAGCGGCGATCGCTATCGCGTGATCGATATCGTGACCGAGGGGTCGAGCATGACGAAGAACTACTACGACCAGTTCCACCGCATGCTCACGACCGACGGCCAGGGCTACAAGTACCTAGTCCAGAAATTGCGCGACAAGATCGCCGCGAAGGAAAAGGAAGCGGCCGCCGAGAAGAAGTGAGCGCGGCTCACTCCGGCCGGCGCTGGCAGATGTAGAGGCGCGGGGGCTTCGTGCCGTCGTCGGCGTAGGCGAGCTCGGTGTCGTAGGCGGTCGTCGTCAGATGCATGTACGCCCGCGCGCCGGTGACGGTGGACGGCTGAGCATTGCCCCATGGTAATGGGCGGCCCGCATCGGCGACGGCAACGACGCCGTCGTCCCAGGCCCATGCGCCTCCGTCTTCCGCGAGACCGATCCAGAGCTGTTGATCGACCTCCTCGGGATAGCGAGCGCGGATCTCGTGCCCGAGCTGCTCGCGCTCCTCGCGGCTGCCGAACACGACGAGAGAGCCACCGTCGAAGCCGGCGCAGCTCTGCGCAGCGGTGTCGGGATCGGTCGCAGCGACGGCCACGAGATAGCGCTTCGTGCCAGCGGTGCTCGGGAGCGTGAAGCAGAACCCGCCGATGCAATCCTGCGCGCGCGCGCCTACGGGCTCGCGCTCGCAGATGGTGGCGCGGGTCGTCCCGCTGGTCTGATTGCACGGGACCTGCAGCCACGACCCGGCGATCGACGCCAGGCACTGCTGCGGGGTACCGCCAGCGTCGGCGCTCGGAAACGCGCCCCCCTCTGCACCGATGCCGAAGCATCCCGAGCACGAACCTCCCGCTCCGAACGGGAAGCCCGGCTCTTCCTGTTGATTGGCGCCGTACGCGCCGCCGAGCTCGACCTTCTGCGTGAGCCCGACCCAGTAGGAGCCAGCGTCGGGGTGGAGCCGAGCGTCGACGAAGGCCGCTTCGTCCGCGCTCGCGAACGTCACGAGATGAGCGCGGGCCGCCTGGCAGCGCGTGTTGGCATTCTGGAAGGTGCTGTCGTTACCGGCGACGAAATAGCAGTGCCCGGAGGTCTCATCGACCTTGTCCTCGCATTTGAGGTGGCAGTCGGCGGTGCAGCCCAGCACCTGTGCATCGGGACCCGGGTCGCACGACTCGCCCGCGTCTCCGCCGTCGTCGAGCGTCGCGATGATCCCGTCGCCGCAGCCCTGGAAGTGGGTGATGGGCCCTGCCTCGAGCGAGGCATCCTCGGCGCTGATGGCCGCGAGATCGGGAAGGCACGCGGCGGCGGCCGCGATCGCGACGAGGCCAACCGACGCGACCGCGAACGCCAGCAGGAGGCGCGCGCCCGCGGTCCGGCTCCGTCGTCGATTCGCGGCGCTTGTCCGGTCTGTCCCGTTTGCCGTGTTTGCCGTGTTTGCCGTGCCCGCCACGCCGTGCCGTTGCTCCTCGGCCGTTAAGCTACGATGAAATGCGGATGCCCGCGCGCGACCTCGCATCTTCTTCGTCGCGCGCCGGCGCGTCGGAGCCGCGCCTGGGGGCGTCGGAGCCGCGGCTCGGCGTGTCAGGTCTCGCGGCGCGCTATCGGTCGCTGTTCGTGATCGGGCGGGGCGGCATGGGCACGGTCGAGGCCGCCCTCGAGCTCCACAGCGACGGAAGCGAGCCGAGCGAGGAGGCCGCTTACGAGCGCGTCGTCGCGCTGAAGCGGCTCCTGCCCGATGCCGCGCGGGACAAGCGACGCGTCGACATGTTCTTGCGCGAGGCGAAGCTCGCGAAGCTGCTCGATCATCCCAACGTCGTACGCGCGTTCGACTACGGCGAGATCGACGGCGAGCTGTTCCTCGCGATGGAGTACGTGGAGGGCCAGGCGCTGTCGCGCGTATTGAAGGCGCTCGCGGACGGCAGCGGCGAGCTTGGTCCGGCGCTCACGGCGCACGTGCTCGCGGAGGTCTGCGAGGGGCTGCACGCCGCGCACGAGCTGAAGGACGCGAGCGGACAGCCGCTCAACCTCGTGCATCGCGACGTCTCCCCGCAGAACGTGATGCTCGGCTACGACGGCCATGTGCGGCTCTTGGACTTCGGCGTCGCGAAGATCGAAGCGGAGAGCGTGACCAAGACCGGCGAGGTCAAGGGCAAGACCGCGTACATGTCCCCCGAGCAAGCGATGGGCGATGCGCTCGACCGGCGCAGCGATCTCTTCGGCGTCGGCTCAGTGCTCTTCGAGTGCCTGGCGCTGCGACGCATGTGGGGCGACGGCACCGACATGGACGTGATCCGCAAGCTCGCGCTGGAGAAGCCACCGCGGCTCGAGGATGCAGTGGCAGGGCTGCCCCCGGTGCCGACGTCATTGTGTGCGCTTTACACGCGTCTTGTCGCACGCGAGGCGAAGGAGCGACCGGCGACCGCGCATGATGTCGCCGAGGAGCTGCGCGCGCTGGTGCCGGAAGGGCGGGAGGAGGCGAGCCGTTCGCTGCGGCGGCTGCTCGACGCGCATTTCGGCGGCCACGCAGCGGAGCAGCGCCGCCGGTTGACGCGCGCGCTCGAGGAAGTCGCGCCGGAGCAAGCGCGCGAGCTCCGCGAGAGCGTGAGCCCGGACCCTGCGACGCCGCCCGGCACGCGAAGCGCTCCGCGCGCACGCGCGAGCACGGCGAGCATCGCCGACGCGACGGGCGAGAACCCCGCGAGCAACGGAGACGCGGCCGACGCGGGTGGCCGCGCGGCGGCCGGAGTCGCGGGCATCGCTGCGACGACGCGCGAGTCGCGCCCGTGGCTGTGGCTCTTCGCGGCGGCGGTTCTCCTGGGTGGCGTGGGCGTGGGGGTCTGGCAAGCGACGAGCGGCGGCGATCCCGACGTGCCGAGGCCGTCGCCTGCGGTCGAGCGCAGCGTGGTGCCATCCACGCCGACTGCGTCTCCGCCTGCGTCTCCGTCGGCGTCTCCGCCTGCGCTCGAGGTTGCGTCCGCGCTGCCCTCCGCTTCCGCGGCCGCGGCCGCTTCCGTTTCCGTTTCCGCATCCGCAACCCCGTCCGCGCGGTCCGCCTCCCCTCGCCCAGCCGCCGCCGCCTCTGCGCTCGCTCCTTCGCCACGCGCCGCCGCGACGGTCTCCGGGAGGGCCGTCGTCTCGCCGCCTTCGCCTGCCTCTGCGCAGAAGCCGCCGCCGGATGTGGACGACCATCCTTTCTGACCGCGCGTGCCGTGCGTACCGCGCGGGCCGCGCGGGCGTGGCAGCGTCGCTCGTTGCGGTGAGCGTCGCGCTATCAGCGTCGACAGCGCGCGCCGACGAGCCGGCGGTGGCGCTTCCGCCCATGGCGACTCCGCCCGCTGCGACTCCGCCGATGGCCAACAGTCCCCTCGATACGCTGCGCGAGCGATTTCGTGAGGGGATGGAGAAGTACAAGAGCGGCGCATTCGCCGATGCGATCGTGATCTGGGAGTCCATCTACCGCGAGCTCGGAACGGACAAGGGCTATCGGCTCGCGTTCGATCTTGCGCGTGCTTACGACGCGCTCGGCGATCTCATCAAGGCCGCGGACCACTACGAGAGCTATCTCGACAAGGTGACGCAACGCCGCGCCGGAGGTGAGCTGCTCGAGCCGAACGTGGAGCGTCAGGAGGAGGTCGCGCGTGATCGCCTCGAAAATATTGCCGGCCTCAAGGCGCGGATCCGCGTGAAAGCGGGCGAGCGTCAGCCGGTGATCGTGCAGATCGACAACGCCCCGGCGCGTGTCGCGGGCTTCACCATCTACGTCGAGCCGGGCGCGCACACGGTGACCTTCGGGAGCGCCAACGACGCCGACATACGCAGGGTGACGCTCGAACGCGGCAGCGTGATCGACGTCGAGCCGCGCGCCGACGTGCTCGCCGCCCCTGCGCCGGAGCCGCGCTACGAGACGCGCGCCGAGCGTCCGTTCTCGCCGGTGGTGCTGTGGGTTGGTGCAGGCGTGGCGCTTGCTTCGCTGATCGTGCCGGCGCTCACGTATGCGCACGCGCTGTCGGTGAAGGGCGACTACGACGCGCCGACGACCTCGGCGACCGACAAGGCGACGCTCGCCAACGACTACGAGTCGGCCCGCACGAATGCCTATGCGTCGATGGTGGTCCCCGCGCTCTTCACGGCGGCGGCCGGCGGGCTGGCGATCTGGTACTTCGTTGGAACGAAGGAGACGCGCATCCCGCTCCCGACGCCCGCGGTGACGACGACGGGCGCATCCGTGAGCGTGAGCGCGCGGTTCTGAGGGCGCCGGCCGCTTCGCGGAGGAGCCACGTGCGTGGGGCCCTTGTCGAGGCGCTTCGCGAACGCGATCACCAGGGCGCTCACCCCCACGCGCATCGAGCGGGGGTCAGCGGCTTCCACGATGAGGTGAAGATGATTCGACTGTCTCGAGTAGTGCACGACCTGGAAGTGCTCGCGGTACCGCCGCTGGAGACGCTGCTCCTGGAGGATGCCGCGCAGCATCGATTGGACGCGCTGGTTGCGAAAATTCGGTAGCTCGCTGCGCGCGCGCAGCGTTCCGCGCGTGGAGCTGCTCTACTTCGTAGAGTTCGGCTCCTCGTAGAGCAGCTCGACGTCGCCGACCAGGACGATGTCGCCGGGCTGGAGTTTTCGCGGCGCGCTGCCGAGCGTCTCGCCGTTCACCTTCGTCAGGTTCGTCGAGCCGAGGTCGCACGCCCAGTATTCGCCCTCCAGCGCATAGATCTCCGCGTGCCGTCGCGAGACTCCGTCGCTCACGATGGCCACGTCAGCGCTCGCCGTCCGGCCGATCACGCACTCCTCGCGGAGCCGATGGCGCTTGCCCGCTTCTGCGCCGTTCTTCACCACCACGTACGCCTCCGGGAATTTGCCTGCCGCATGCTCCATCAGCTTGGAGCTCGCCACACCACGCGAGCTCGCCGCCGGCGGCGCATGCATCGCCAGCTTCGAGCCCATCGCGCTCTTCCGGAACATCGCATAGGCCTCCTCGTCGGGCCTCCGCTCCATCGCCATCGCCTCGTCGACCAGCAGCTCGTACGCCTCGCCTAGCGCCGTCCCCTCCCCCATCACGAAGCCGGGCACCTGCGCGATCTGCGTCAGCACGCCGCGCAGCAACGTCGCCGCGCCACCGAAGTTCCCGCGATCCGCCAGCGCTCGTGCCTCTTCGCGCACGCGATCCGCGCGGACCAGCATCACCCGCGACGCTGCTTCCGCCACCACGCCCGGCTCGCGTGACAGCACCTCCACGCTCACCTCGTGCAGCGCCGTAGCTACGTCCGCGGTGCCGGGACGCCGCCACGCCAGCTGCACCTTCGCCACCTCGAGCAAGAAGCGCTCCGCTCCCGGCGCACGCAGCGCGATCTCCGCGACCACGAGGCGCTTGGTGCCGGGCACCATGTCCGGCAACACGATGGTCAGGCCATCGCGGCCGACGCGCATCGCTTCGCCTCCGAGCATTCGCACCACCTCGACGCCCGCGCCGGGCGCGATCGCGAGCTCGATCCCGTCGGCGACGACATCGGCCTGCGCGCCGAGCGCCCGCGCGAAGGCACGCGCGCACGTCGCCGGATCGGGCACGAATTCGTAGCCGCCTCCGCCCGCATCGCCGATCGCGGCGAGGATGTCCTCGTCGTGCTTCACGCCGTAGCCGAGCGCCGAGAACGACGTGCCTGATCGATGCTTCTGCACCACTGCGCGCAGCGCCTCCGCCGTCGTCGCGCCCTGGTTCGGCTCGCCGTCGGACAGCATGATCACGCCGCGTCGACGTCCCTCCACGACCGGCCCGAGCACCTCGACGGCGAGATCGAGGCCCGCCTCCACGTTCGTGTGCCCCTCCGCGAAGAGCCGCGCCACGCGCGAGCGCACCAGCTTCTTACCCGCTGCGTCCACCGCCACCGGCTCGACGACGCGCGTGGCTCCGCTCGAGAACGCCACCACGCCCACGCGATCCTCAGTACGCAGCCCGTCGAGGAGGCGATCGACCGAGCGGATGACCTGATCGATAGGTGCGCCTTGCATGGATCCCGACACGTCGATGGCCAGCACGGTGGTAGCCGGCGGTCGCTGGCCTTCCATCGGCTCACCGATGGCCTCGAGCTCGACCACCAGATGCAAGCGCGCGTCCACGTCGGGTCGCACCGACGTCCGGTCGAGCCACGCCTTCAGGGTGAGCGCCATCCCCGAAGTCTAGCGCCCGCCCTCAGAAGCGCATCGCCCTCAGAAACGCATCGCCCTCAGAAACGCATCGCGCTCAGAAGCGCATCGCGCTCAGCACGTCCGCGAAGTCGTCGGTCCAAACCTTCTGCTTCGGCGGCGGGGCGAGCCTGTGCCAGTCCTTGTTCTTCGCGAGCACCGTGGCCAGCGCCGGACCCGACGTGCTGAGAACCACCCAGTGCGAGGGGGTCTTCTCCGCCTCCTTCTCCTCCGGCGTGACCTCGCGGTCGATGCGTCCGATCGCCAGCATGCCGGCGTCGTCGGCGAGCGCCGCGAAAATCGGCTCGAGCCGCACGTGACGGTTGGAGATGTGCGCGAGCAGGACGCCTCCGGGCGCCAGCGCGCGCCGATAGATGGCGAGCGCCTCGCGCGTCACGAGGTGGAGCGGGATGGCGTCGGAGCTGAACGCGTCGAGCACGAGGAGATCGAAGCGCGCCGCCGGTCCCTCGCGAAGCCGAAGCCGAGCGTCGCCCTCCTCGATGACCACGCTGGTGGTGCTCGGCACGTTCGACAGGTACGTGAAGTATTTCTTCGCGATGTCGATGACGCGCGGGTTCAGCTCGAAGAACGTCCACGCGTCCGCAGGACGCGCATACGAAGCGAGTGATCCCACGCCGAGCCCGATCACACCGATGCGCTGCGCGGGTCTCTCGCCGAGCTCTGGGACCGGCCGAGTGGCCGGCGTCGGCGCAGGCGTCGCGCCCGGGACCGGCAGCGGCAGCGGCAGCGGCCCCAGCACGTCGCCCGCGGGCCCCGTCGGGTAGTAGTACGTCAGCGGCATGTGCACCGCCTTGGGGTCGAGGCTCTGCGCGCCGTGGATGGTGCTGCCCGACAACAAGATGAGGAATCGTTCGGTCGGGTCGCGCCGCACCTTGAGCACGCCGAAGAAGTCGCGCTCCTTGTGCACCGTGTTGCCGGTAAGACCGCCGTGGATGGTGCCGACCAGCATGATGCCACCGAGCGCGACCGCGTAGCGCACCGGGCGCTTCGACCAGAAGAACGCGACCAGGACCGGCAGCGTGTACATCCAGATGACCGAGTGCGTCGGGCTCGCGTTGGTGTGCTCGCCGATCTTCACGAGCACGAACGTGGCCGCGGTGAGTCCGAGGCCGTACGCAATGTCCTTGCGACGAGCTGCCGTTTTCTCATGCGGACCCGCGCCGCGCTCGATGGCGATGCGCGCGAGGCAGACGAGCGCGATGGCGATCGGATATTCCAGGAGATCGTTGAAGATGACCGGCGCGACGAGGCCGTTGAACGCGCCGCCCAGCACGCCGCCCACCGAGAGGAGCAGGTAGAACTCGGTGAGGCGCGTGTGATGCGGCCGGCGCAGCGCGAGCGCGCGATGGCACACCACGCTCGCGACGAAGAGGAGCACCAGGTGCAGCGCGACGATCAGCCACGCCGGACCGAGCATCTCGGCGAGCTTGCTTATCGCCACCACAGCAGCGAGCAAGGCGAGCGCGCGTGAGGCCACCGACGGTGACACCACCTGCTTCTTCGCGAACGCCACGATGAACGACGCGAGATAGAGCGCCAGCGGAACCACCCACAGGAGCGGCACGCTCGCGAGGTCAGTGGTCACGAACTCGGTGGCGCCGAGGAGCAAGCTCGATGGCGCGAACGCGAGCGCCAGCCACACGAGGCGCTCGCGCCATACCGGCTGCGGGCCACGCGCGGCGCGCTCCGACACGGGCGACGGCAAGACCGACACCGACGAAGGCGAGGCCTCCGCGACGAGCGCCTTCGACAAAGGCCACGGCTCGAGCGCAATGTCCTCGGACATGGTCACGCCGGCCGGCGTGGGAGTGCCATCGACGCGCGGCGGGTGTTTCTTGCGCAGCGCGCTGATCGCGCACACCACCACCATGACCGCGTAGCCCGCGAACGCGACATGCAGGAGGCGGCTCTGCTCCTTCAGCGCCAGGAACGGCTCGATGGCGAAAGGATAACCGAGCAGCGCCACCATGCTGCCGGCATTGCTTGCCGCATACAGGTGATACGGATCGGTCTCGCCGAGCTCCGCGTACCAGCGCTGGAGCAGAGGAGACGTCGTCGACAGGACGAAGAAGGGCAGACCGACAGAACGCAGCAGCACGACGAGCAGCCCCAGCGAACGGCTCTTCGTCGTGAGCGTCTCGACGAGGTGCTCGTCGACGACGATCGGCAGCACGAAGAACGCCGACGCCACGAGCGCGAGCTGCAGCATCACCTGCGTGCGGACCGGCAGGCGCGACCCGACCATGTGCGCGTAGAAGTATCCGCCCAGCACGAGGGCCTGGAAGCAGAGCGAGCACAGGATCCACACCGCCGGCGCGCCGCCGAGCAGCGGCACGATCATCCGCGCGACCATCGGCTGGCACGCGAAGAGCAGGGTGGCGCTCACGAACAGAGTGACGGCAAACCGCGAGATTACGTCACCCCTTCTCGATACCGTACTTGCGGAGATAGGCCCGGACGTGGTGCCGCTCCATCCCGCTCTGCCGTGCCATCTCGCTGACGTTACCCTTCGAGGCGCGCGACAGCTGCGTGAAGTATTCGCGTTCGAACGAGGCAATGGAGCCGCGCTTCGCCTCGGCGAACGCCGTCTGCGGGCGCTGCGGCTCGTCGGCGACGGAGTCGCGCGCGAGCGTGAGCACGTCGTCGATCGCCTCCGGCGTGTCGGCGAGCGTGGCCGCCACCTGCGCGACGTTGACGAGCTCGCGAACGTTTCCCGGCCAGTCGTACGAGCCGAGACGTCGCTCGATCCAGTCCTCGACGATCGACGCAGCCTCCGGTTTTCCGGCGCGCTTGCAGATCTCGGCGACGAGCAGCGGAAGATCGTCGAGCCGCTCGCGCAGCGCGGGGAGCTCGACGCGCACCTGGGCGATGCGGAAGAAGAGGTCGCTCCGGAAGCGGCCCGCGTTCATCTCGACGCCGAGATCGCGACGCGTCGCGGCCAGCACACGCACGTCGATGGGCTCGAAGGTGTTGCCGCCCACGCGCTTCACCTGGCGCTCCGAGAGGACGCGGAGGAGCTTGGGCTGCAGCTCGAGCGGCAGCTCGCCGAGCTCGTCGAGAAAGAGCGTTCCGCCGTGCGCCTCGGCGAGCGCGCCCTTCCTCCGCTCGGTGGCGCCGGTGAAGACGCCCTTCTCGTGGCCGAAGAGGATGCTCTCGGCCAGGCTGGCCGGGATGGAGCCGCAGTCGAGCACGACGAAGGGGCCACCCTTGCGATCGCTTGCATCATGCACGCTCTTCGCGACCACCTCCTTGCCGGTGCCGGTCTCTCCCAGGATGAGGATCGACAGCGCGGTGTTCGCGATCTTCTCGAGCACGCCGAACACGCGGCGCATCTTCGGCGACGAGCCCACGAGATCGCCGAAGCGATCCGAGTACCCCACGTCGACGCGCTGCTTGCCGGTGGTGGGCTCGATGGTGATGCGCGTGGAGCCGACGAGCAGCTCGGTGGCGGTCGTGATGACGCCTTCGCGGATACGGACCGACCCGACGAACGTGCCGTTGGTGCTGCCGAGGTCCTTCACGAGGACCCCCTCGTTCACCGCGCGAAGCTCGCAGTGCAGCGCGCTCACCTCGGGATCGGCGAGGCGGATCTGGGCGCCATCGTCGCGACCGATGACGAGGGGATCGACGTCGATGGCGATCTCCTTGCCGTCCGGCGTGCGGGCGACGCCCCCGCGAACGAACCAATGGAGGACGCGTGCCCGCGTGGCTCCTTGCGTCATGGCCTTCTCACGTCTCCTTTCTCGCACACGGGGCGCGCCGGGGGAATCACCAGCTGCGGTCCGCCGTCTGGTCGCAGACCGGTCCGGTGAACCCTCCCGCGTCCACCCCTGGAGCGAGCTTCGAACCGCAATTTCCAGGGCAGATCGCGTCGCGTTCGGACGGGCGCCGTGGCATGTTGACTGCACCACACGCTGGCGTCTCGACAAGGAGTCCTCCGCATGGCCACGACGAATGCTCTCTGCGCCCGCGCACGGCTGGCGGCGTTGACGGGTCTCCTGGTCATCGTAGCCTCGGCTTGCAAGAAGGACGGCAGCCCGCCGGCGGACACCGCGGAGGATCCGGCGGCCCTCGCCGAGGACGGCACGGACTCGGCCGCAGCGGAGATCGACGCCGAGATCGTGACGTCGTCGCTCGTGTCGCCGACGCCCTCGAGCGGCTCGCTGACCCTCGCGTCCACGAGCGACCTCGCGGGCGGCGGCCTCGCTACGGCCGGGGTGGGTGACGGCGCGAAGGCCCTCTATTTCCCGAAGGGCTGCCTCACCGTCGCGAGCGACGACGCCGCCAGAACCGTCACGTACGACTTCGCCGACTGCGCGGGCCCCAACGGCATCTTCCGGCTCCGCGGGCGCGTGGTCGCGACCTACACCACAGCGCCGGGCATGCTCACGCTGGACCTCGTCGGCAACGACCTCCAGGTCAACCGGTCCACCGTCGACTGGACCGCTCATGCCGCGATCACGGCCGCCGGGCTCGCGCGCTCGATGCACTGGCAGGGGACGCTGTCCGGCACGACGGCGCGCGGAAAGACGTTCTCGCGCACCAACACCAAGGACGTGGCGTGGCGCTTCGGCGAGCGCTGCTACGCCGTGTCCGGCATCTCCGAGGGCAAGGTGCGCGAGCGCTTCCTCCGCACCGAGATCACCGATTTTCGTCGCTGCCAGGGCGCGTGCCCGGAGGCCGGCGGGAAGATCACCATCTCGAATGCCGCGAAGCTGAAGGTCGAGATCACCTTCGATGGAACGTCGCAGGCGACGTACACCACGCCGAAGGGCGCCTTTGTCATCGAGCTCGCCTGCAAGGGCTAGACGCGTCGCTCAGTCTTCGGAGATGCCGCCGCCCGTGTCGGCGTCGGCGCCGCCCGGTGAGCTCTGCTCCGTCGACGGGCTGTCATCGGGCGGAGGCGGCGGCGCGGGCTTGTGCGTACCGGGGAGGCTCGTGCTCGTGAACTCGAGCCCCACGATGACGCCGTCCGGCTCTTCCTGGACCCAGACCACGCGGCTCGGACGGAGGAGCAAGTCGTCCGTCCCGATCGCGACGTCGAAAGTCTGACCGAGAACGATCTTCTCTTCGAGGATCGCGCGCAGACCACCGCGGCTGACGTTGAGCGCCCAGCCGTCCAGCGTCTCGCCGTCCTTCGATTTCAGGCTCACCCGCTCGGTGACCTCTCGCCGGGCGCCACCGCGACGCATCGCATGGACGCCGCTGGGCACCTTCATGCCTTGGGCGGGGGTCGGAGTGGTTTTCTTCGTCACGGCTCCACCTCTAAGCGTAGCAGAGGCGGCAGGTGATCACGCAATTCCTCGGCGGCTGGTCGGCAGCCGGGCCGAAAGCGCCTCGCCGCTGAGCGCGGCCGAAAGGAGGTGTTGACGCACGAGGCGCTTTCGCCAGAATGTAGGACACTCGCGTCCCGCCCCCGTCCGGGGCTGAATTCCAAAGACAACAGTGACCGCATCACCGTGACTGCCTTGCCCACGCCCTTCACTCCCCAGTTGCTGAAGAAGGCGCTCGTCGCGAGCGGCTTCGAGGTCTTCAGGACCTTGCCGGAGGAGGTCGTCCTCGCCGAGCGCGTCCGCGAGAACCTGATCCTCGACTCGGGTGTTCGCATAGGGCCGCTCGGCGACGGCCGCGTTCGGGTCCGCCTCGTGCTTCGCGGACAGCGCTCCGATTTTCCGGGCGACGAGGAGGCGGCGCTCTTCGAGCGCGTCCGCAAGCTCGCCGAGCCCGCGCTCGCCAACGGCTTCACCGAGGTCTCGACCAACGTGAATGCCGTGAAGGATCCCGCGGATCCCGAGCGGACTCTCGACACGTTCTACGAGGTCTTCCTCGCGCACGAGGTTGCAACACTCGAGGACGCGGTTCCAGTCCTCAAATTCGCGCTCGGCCTCGAAAAAGCCGTGCTGCAGTCGCCGCCGAAAACCTAGTCCGGCTCGTCCTCGACCGCGGTTCGCGCGAAGAGACGCGAATAGAAACCGGGTGGGGTCCGTGTTATGAGCGGCGCGCGTTCATGCTCGACTTCTTTCGGCAAAAGGGCCTCACGTCCGTCATCTACGGGGTGATCATCGTCGGGATGATCCTCGTGTTCATCCTCGGGTTCAATCCGAGCGCGGGGAAGAAGACGGGATCGGTGAGCGAAGCGTGCGCCGCACGCGTCCACGGATCCTGCATCGAGCCAAAGGCGCATCGCGCTGCCTATCGCCTCGTGTTCTCCCGCGGCACCGGGACCATGAAGCAGGCGACGGCGTCGCGCCTCGTCCTCGAAGGGCTCATCGAGCGCGAGCTCCTCGGCATCGAGGCCTCGCGTCTCGGGCTGACGGTCAGCGAAGAAGAGATAACCGACAGCATCTTCCACGGCTTCGTCCTCGTCAGCATGCCGAGCGATCAGCTCCAGATGCAGATGGGCCTCGGCATCCAGGACGGCCGCGTGAACGTCGGTTTCAAGGATCCGAAGACCAAGGCCTTCGACATGAAGACCTACGAGCGCACGGTGAAGCAGATCACCGGCCGCTCGCCGACCGAGTTCCGCGAGTGGCAGGGCCGCGAGATCCTCGCCGCCAAGATGCGCGACCTCATCAAGGCGCCCGTCCGTGTCGCCGACGACGAGGCGCTCGATCGCTACAAGACCGAGCGCACCACCTCGACCGTCAACTACGCCGTCGTCCGCCGCAGCTGGCTCGAGAAGTACGCGATCCCCGGCGAGGCGAAGGACATCGACGCCTGGGCGAAGGACAAGACCAACCTCACGCAGATCAAGGTGCCCGTTCGGCACATCCTCGTGAAGTTCGCTGGCGAGAAGCCCGAAGAGCACGACGCCGCCAAGGTGAAGGCCCAGGGCATCTTCGACCGCGTGAAGAAGGGTGAAGACTTCACGAAGCTCGCCAAAGAGTTCTCGGACGACCCCGGCAGCAAGGACAAGGGGGGCATGTACCCCGGCGAGATGGTCGAGCAGTTCGTCGAGCCCTTCAAGAAGGCCGTCGAATCGGTGAAGCCCGGCGAGCTCGTCCCGTACCTCGTCGAGACGCAGTTCGGCTACCACGTCATCCGCCGCGACGAGGCGTCGAAGGAAGACATCGCGAAGGCCTATCGTCAGGCGAAGTCGCTCGAGCTCTCGAAGGTCGTCGCGTCGAAGATCGCGTCGGACATGAAGAGCGGCAAGTCCGGCGACGACGCGGCCAAGGCCGCCATCGCGCAGTACGGCACCGTGAAGCTCGCCCAGCCCGCCCAGCCCGCCCAGCCCCCCGCGCCGAAGCCTGCGGGCGCCGCCGGCAAGGGGGACGGCGGCGCGGGCGACGCAGGTGCATCGGCCGCTGCCGATGCGGGACCTGCTGCGCCGGTCTACACCGCCGAGACCGATCCCGAGCGACCGCAGCTCAACACGTCGAGCGCGTTCAACCGAGGCGGCGATCCCATCCCGGCCATCTCCGGCGAGGCTTCTTCCGCCGTCACGGGCTTCGCGTTCGGCGCGGGCTCGAAGGTCGGCGACGTCACGACGGATCCCATCCGCACCGACGACGGCTTCCTCGTGGTCCAGCTCAAGGACCAGAAGCCCGCCACGAAGGAGGAGTTCGACAAGGAGCGCGATCAGTACATGCAGCAGCTCCTCTTCGCGAAGAAGGCAGAGGCGCTCGGCAACTACACGCGCCGGCTCCGCGAGGCGAACAAGGCCGAAATCAAGATCGACGACAACAACGTCATGGGCGCGAAGTCCGATGCCGGCGCGTCGCCGAACGAAGAGGAAGACGAAGGTCCCTGAGCATGGGTGAGCGGCCTCG